>JAITFV010000312.1 GCA_031281115.1 Oscillospiraceae bacterium
ATTACACTAACTGTCAACTGCTGATTCTCCGCTGTCAACCGCTGTTTCGTACCCGCAGCCTTCAACCGCGCAGTACAGCTTGCCTTTTTTGCCGCCTTTGCGGAATAATTTCTTTTGGCAGGTCGGGCAAGATTCGGAAACGGGCGTATCCCACGTCATAAAACCGCAATCCTTAACGTTCTCGCAACCGAAATAAGGTTTACCTTTTTTGGATTTTTTACCGAGCATTTTTCCGGCGCATTTCGGACATTCGCCGCCTGCCTCGTTGACAATTTTTTTTGTGTGCTTGCACTCCGGGAAACCGGAGCAGCCAAGGAATTTCCCGTAAGGACCTATTTTTATTGACAGAAACTTCCCGCATAGCTCGCAGGGAATATCAGTCGGCTCGTCGGGAATTTTTACCCGCTTGCCTTCCATTTCCTTTTCGGCTTTGGTGAGCGTTTTCTCAAACTCACCGTAAAACTCACGCAGAACCGCAGTCCATTCCTCGGAATTGTGTTCGATTTTATCCAAATCCGTTTCCATCTGCGCCGTAAATTTTGTGTCTACTATATTGTCAAAATGTTCCTGCAGTAAGTCGGTGATTACCCGCCCTAAAATCGTGGGTTTAAGCTGTTTCTGCGCTCTTTCAATATACTGCCTGTCAAGTATTGTTGTGATTGTCGGCGCGTAAGTTGATGGTCTGCCGATGCCGTTTTCCTCAAGCGCTTTGATGAGGCTCGCTTCGGTGAAGCGTCCGGGCGGCTGCGTGAAATGCTGGTTTCCTTCCACGCTTTCGGCTTTTAGTTTTTCATCTTTCGTGAGCGCGGGAAGCGCGGTAGTGCCGGTTTCACCGGTTTCAGAACCCTCACTCTCACTCTCGTCAACATACAGTTTCATAAAACCATCAAACTTAACCGTGAAACCGTTGGCTTTAAATAAGCAGCCGTTTGCTGTTATATCCGCCGAAACTGTGTTTAACTGCGCGTTTTCCATTTGGCTCGCCATGAACCGCTCCCAAATAAGCTTGTAAAGCTTATACTGGTCGCCCGAAACATGACCTTTTATCTGCTCGGGCGTAATATGCGCGTCTCCGGGACGAATAGCTTCGTGACCGTCCTGCGAGTTCGCTTTGGATTTAAAAACCCGCTCACCGGCAAAAACATATTCTGCGCCGAACTTCTGCTTAATCAGCTCCCTTGCCGCTAATTTCGCCTCGTTGGAAATGCGCAGGCTGTCGGTTCTCATATAGGTAATGAGTCCGATTGCGCCGTGTTCAGGCAGCTCCACTCCCTCGTACAGTTCCTGCGCTGTTTTCATGGTTCTGCGCGAATTGAAAAATAACTTCCGCGAAGCTTCTTGCTGAAGCGTTGAGGTCGTGAACGGCGGTGCAGGAAGTTTTTTTCTTGTGGATTTTTTTATCGCCGAAACGACAAATTCTGCGCCTTCAAGGCGTTTTAAAATTTTATCGGTGTCTTTTTTATTATTAAGCTCTATTTTTTTACCGTCAACTTCGGTGAGTTTAGCAGGAAACGGCTTTTTTCCGCCTGAAGCAAGCAGCGATGCATCTATGCTCCAGTATTCACGGCTTTTAAAATTCTCGATTTCCTTTTCACGGTCAACAATAATCCGCACGGCAACCGATTGCACCCGCCCCGCCGATAAGCCGCGGCGTACTTTTTTCCACAAAAACGGACTTAGCATATAACCCACGATGCGGTCAAGGATTCTGCGCGCCTGCTGCGCGTTTACAAGCCCCATATCAAGCCCCCGGGGACGCGCCATACCGTCTTTAACACCGGTTTTTGTGATTTCATTGAAAGTCACGCGAATCGGTTTTGCAGCGTCAAGGTTCAAAATATGCGCCAAGTGCCACGAAATCGCCTCACCTTCACGGTCGGGGTCGGTCGCGAGGTAGACGCTGCCTGATTTATCCGCCTGCTTTTTTAAGTCGCGGATTAACGTGGCTTTATCCTTTTTATTTTCATAAACCGGCTCAAAATCATGCTCTATATTTACGCCGAGCTTGGATTTCGGCAAGTCGCGGATATGCCCTACCGAAGCCATAACTTTAAAATTCTTGCCGAGATATTTCCCGATTGTTTTCGCTTTTGCAGGCGATTCTACAATGATTAAGTCAGACAAAATTATTTCTCCTTTTGCTGTTCATATATGATAATCGAAGCGGCGACTGCCGCATTCAAGGATTCTGCGTTTTTTATGGGAATATAAATCTGTTTATCACATAAATCTATTATTTCCGCGCTGATTCCCGCACTCTCGCCGCCTATAATAATTACGCTCTTCGCGGGGATTATAAAACTGCCGAGTTTTTCTGCGCTTTCGCTTAAAGTTGCGCCGATAATTGTAAAACCTTTTTCCTTTACTCCCGGCAAAAATTCCGCAAGTCCACATCTATAGACAGGCAGCCGAAACACCGAACCCATCGCGCTTCTTATTACTTTTGGCGAATTAACATCTGCGCAGGATTCTGAAAGCAACAGCGCGCCCGCGCCGAAAGCATCGCAGCTTCTAATAATCGCGCCGACATTCCCGGGGTCTTGCATTCCGTCAAGCGCAATTATTCTTGCACTATTATATATTGTAGTCAATTTTAAAGATTTGTCAAGCGGCGGAAGCGAAAAAAACACCCCTTGCGGCGACTTTGTATCAGAAATATATTCAGCCAAATCGTCGCTGATTATGTCTATATTGCATAAATTTGCTGCTTTTTGACAGAAATTACTATTTTTTTCTGAAAATTTTTCTGTTATTAATATATTTTCCGGTTTTAAACCCGAGGCGATTGCTTCATAGAATAATTTTTCCCCCTCAACAGCGAACTGCCCGTGTTCAAGACGGGCTTTCCTGTCGCGCATTAAAGCGCGGAAGTGGGCTATTTTTGGATTTTGGCGACTTGTGATTTTCATTTTTTCACCATGTCCTTTCTGCACCAACGAGAAATGAAAGGTTTCGTTTCCCCCGTTTTTGTATCATTTGTTTTCAACCTTATGTCCTTACATTAATAATATATCATAAACGCGCTTATTAAATATGCGCCTGCGAAAAGGCTCGCAGTGTTTGCAGCAATAGCATAAGTCGGTGCTTTCCACCAATGCTTTTTTGTTTCCTTCGGCTCTTTTTTAAGCAATATGGTAAATACCGCGATTTCAACTAAAAATATTATAATTTCCAACCCGATATAAGCTAAACCCCAATAGCCGCCCATTCCCATATTAGGATTGCTGAATATTATATTTAACCCGCCCTGCGTGATTAAATTTACAACTAAGAAAATCGTCCAGTTTCTCTTGCTTCTGAACCCGAAAGCAAAGAAAATTAAGCCTTCTATAAGTAAGGTTAAAACGATTCGCATTACCACTAAAACCGCATTGCGAACTAAGGGAGTGCCGGGTATGAGAGTGCGGTTTGAGAGGCTCAAAGTAACAAGTCTGTGGTAGGTATTTTGCATTCCGAGCAGAGTAAACTCCAAGGTTTCGCCACCGGTAGTTACAACAAGCGTTGCTTCATTTAATTCTGTACGCCCGATAAAAAAAAGGCCGCCATCGCTATAAAAATGATAAAATGTATCGTTTGCCGGATTATTCTTTATAACATTTGCACTATATTGCGTACCGTCAGCTAAGCGCAGTGATAATTGCAAATCTTCAGGCGCATTACTCACCATTACAGTAAACATCGGCGGTTCAGCCGAGTTAGCGGAAGCCGCAAGCGGGAAAAGTGATATTGTAATAAATATAATCAAAAAAACAGCAATGAGCTTGATTGTTCTTTTCATATTTTTATTAAGTCCTTTCTTCACCAGCGAGGAATGAAAACAACGTTTTCCCCGTTTCAGTCGTATTTTGTTTCAAGCTTTTTGTCTTCCTGTAATTATATAGTCCTTTAACTTAAAAAGCGTTTCGCTTTTTAAGTTAAAGGGGCTTGCGCTGTTGCGACAGCGCCCGCTGCACTCACGCAGCGGAAACCCGTTTAAATTGAAACTGTGGAACAGTTTTCAATTTAAACGATTATACCGCGCCGGCTTTCTAAAAAGTCGGCGCGGCGGTAATGTTGTAAAATTTAAGCGTGAGCCTTGGCTTTTTCAACGAGTAAGGCGAAGCCGGCGGCATCATGGATTGCGATTTCGGAAAGCATTTTGCGGTTAAGGCTGATATCGGCCTTTTTTAAGCCGTAAATGAAAGTAGAGTAGTTCATGCCGTTGTTTTTGCAGGCTGCGGAAATTCTTGTAATCCAGAGCCTTCTGAAGTCCCTCTTTTTGAGTCTTCTGCTTATATATGCGTACTGAAGCGATTTCCAAACTGCTTCTTTAGCGGTTTTGAAGAGCCTGCTTTTGCCGCCCCAGTAACCTTTCGCTTGTTTCAGAATTTTATTTCTTCTTTTGCGCGTAGCGAGCGCGCCTTTTACACGAGCCATAATTTTACCATAGTCCTTTCTTAAGCAGTGCTGATTGTAAAGTTTCATCTTCCCCGATTCCGTAAGGAATATTAATCAGTTCGGGGCAGTGCATTGTTAATTTTTATTTGTACGGCAGTAATGCTCTTACTTCCGCAGCGTTGCTTTTATCAACGTAATTCGCCTTGCGGCTCGTGCGCTTACGCTTAGTTGATTTTTGTGTAAGCCTGTGTATACGATTTGTGCGGCGGTACTTTATTTTCCCGCTTTTAGTCATTTTAAAACGCTTTTTCGCTCCGCTGTGCGTTTTCATTTTTGGTCCGCTTGCCATTTTCTATACCTTTCCTTTCCGGCTTTACCTGAGCCATAGAATTTAATTCTCTCTGCACAGGAATCCATTCCTATTTCTGTGTATCTTTTTTCGGTGCAAGAATAACATTTAAGTTGCGCCCTTCCATTTTAGAGGGCTTTTCAGCCGTACCGAACTCGGCACAGGCTTCAACAAACTTTTTCATCAACTGCTCTCCGAGCTTCGGGTGTGTCATTTCTCTGCCTTTAAACCTGATTGTAATTTTTACCTTATCGCCGGCTTTCAGGAACTTCGTGGCGTGACCGACCTTGGTATTAAGGTCGTTAGTGTCGATATTAAGTGACATACGCACTTCTTTGAGTTCTACGTGCTTTTGGTTTTTGCGGAGTTCCTTTTCCCGCTTCGATTGCTCAAAGCGATGCTTCCCGTAGTCCATAATCCGGCACACGGGCGGATTCCCCTGAGGCGCGATTAACACAAGGTCTAAGTTCTTGGCGTCTGCCATTCCTTGCGCCTCTGTGCGTTTCATGATGCCGAGCACTTCGCCTTCCGCTCCCTGTACACGCACTTCCTCAGCTACGATTTGGTCATTGATGAGCAGCTCCTTATTGCCGATAATCTACACTCTCCCTCCGAATAATAAAACGCGCCGGAGATTCTCCAACGCCTGCATAATCAAATATCGTGTGGGCAATTATCAACCGCCCGATTGATTAAGTAAACGACCGCGCGCGGCGCATTTAAGCCGGCGGGTGAGAGAAATCTCTGCTTTTTTATTTACCAATACATTATACTACAGGTTTTCGCGTTTGTCAATAGGTTATTTAAAATATTTTTTTTGAAGTGGCAGATGCTTCTGTTTACCCGCCAAGCTCATGCGCTCTCTTAGTGCAGGCTTCACAGGCGTTTTTCACGATTTGCTCGAATCCACCCGAGCGTAACGCTTCAAGTCCTGCAAGTGTAGTCCCGCCTTTTGACGACACCTGCGCTATAAGTTCATCTATGCCGAAACCCGATTCCGTGAGCATTTTCGATGCACCTGTGAGCGTTTTCGCAAACAGATTTAATGCAACTTTTTCATCAATTCCCTGCTCTGCGGCGTAATCCGTGAAACATTTTGAGAACAGGTAAATAAAAGCGGGCGAACTTGCGTTTATGCAAATAATTTCGTTCATTTTATCAAGCGGAACAACTTCAGCAGTGCCGCAGCTTTCAATTACAGAACGCGCAAAATCAAATTCTTTGCCGCTGACGGCTTCGTTGCGCGCGATTGCGCTCGCGCCCTCGCCGAGAAGCATAGGCATATTCGGCATTACAAGCACGACTTTTGCATCTGCGCTTGTGCGCTTGCAAATAAACTCAGCCGAAATCCCTGCACAGAGCGAAATCAAAACGCTATCCTGCGTTAAATGCGGCTTGATTTTCCCAAGCAGCTCGGAGAGCTGCTGCGGTTTACAGGCAAAAACAATATATTTGCACGACTTTGCAATTTCAATTTCGCTTCCAAGTACAGAGAATTTGAGATTCGTGAGTTCTTCCCGTTTTTCGGGGAGCGCGTCATAAACATGAAGTTTAATTTTCCGCAATTTATCCGAAGCAGAAACCCAATTTTGAAAGCCTTTAATCAGCGCAAACCCCATATTACCCGCACCGATGAAACCTAAAGCCGTCATGATTTTCTCCCCCTGCCTGTAATTCCGGTTTTATCAAAAGCGAGCTTTACCGCCGGAAGCAGCAACGCCATGAGTATAATATCGACGGGAAACTGAGCGAGATTTTTTGTAAGCCTGCCGCTAAAAAAAACAAAGAATGAGTTTGACGAAACACCGAGCATATAATACAAAACCGTAGTGTTTAAAATCATATGGCAGAGCGCGACAACCAATACTCGCGCTAAAATAATTTTTATTGTTTGGAAAACATTAAGGCGGGTTCTGCCCCAAAACCGCAAATCATAAAGAAGCATCCCATAAATTAACGCTTCCAGCATCTGAATCGGGGTAAAAACAAGATTTATTCCCAGCCCTACAGCCATCGCAGTTATAAGGTCACAGGGTACAGCAGCGACCATTGCGGCTACGGGTCCGTAAAGCATAGCAATAGAAGCTAAAGCAAGATAACCAAAGGTTATTTTTAGCCCCATAGTATTTACTGCGACAAATGTGTTAAGCACTACATATACCGCAACTAAAAGCCCTGTAACCGCAAGGCTGCGGGTGTTTTTAAGCTCCTTTGCCGAGTTTTTGAATATTTCTGAAAGTTTCATAAACTATTCCTCCTTTTTGCACACTAACAAGAAGAAATAGTTTACATTCCTTATTATTATGTACAGCGAGCGCGAAAAACAAACCGCAGATGTTAACATCTTTCGTCCTTCGAGCAACTCTCCATCTCAAAGGCACTTCTCGGATAAATCCGAACGCTTGCTTTCTACTCTGTAATTTTTCCGTTCCCTGCTAAAAACTGATATCCATTGCGATTCTGAACAGGTCGTTCTCGAAATATTTTTTCATGGACAGCGCTTCCTGAATATCAAAATCCACCATATTTCCGTGCTGCAATCCCACTACGCGGTTGCCGTAGCCCTGATTTAAAAGTTCAACGGCGTAATGCCCCATTTGACTTGCTACAACCCTGTCGCGCACAGTGGGCGAGCCGCCGCGCTGAACGTGCCCGAGGATTGTTGCGCGGGTTTCCACGCCTGTCGATTGTTCGATTTTCTTGGCTATATCCTGCGAGTTCCCTATACCTTCGGATACAACGATAATGAAATGGTGCTTGCCCGTGGTTTGAGTATTCTGTATACGCTCAATTACATCGTCAACAGTATACGGCACTTCTTCGGTTAAAATGTGAGTTGCGCCGGTGGCTATACCGGTATTACCCGCGATATGCCCCGCGTGTCTGCCCATAACCTCCACCACGGAACAGCGGTCATGGCTCTGCGTGGTATCGCGCAGTTTATCAATCAGCAGCATTGCTGTATTCATCGCTGTGTCATAACCTATTGTATACTCGGTCATGGCTATATCGTTGTCAATTGTACAGGGAATCGCAACACAGGGAATACCGCGCGCCGATAAATCCGCAGCCCCCCTGAAAGAACCGTCGCCACCGAGAACAATCAATCCTTCAATATCATTTTCAATACAGGTTTTCTTGGCTTTCTGCAAACCTTCTTCAAATCGGAACTCATTGCAGCGAGCGGTGTACAGAATTGTACCGCCTCTTTGTATTATATCTGATACACTGCGGATTCCGAGTTCTGCCATATCACCGTTAATAAGCCCGTTAAACCCTCTGCGGATACCCATAACCGTCATACCGTTTTTTAAAGCGGTTCTCGTTACCGCTCTGATTGCGGTGTTCATGCCTGGGGCGTCCCCGCCGCTTGTTAAAATCCCGATTTTTTTCATACTTTCCCCATATCCTTCCCGCACAAATATACTTTGAAACGGCATTTTTCCCGATTATGCGGGATTATGTTTCAATCATTTTCAATTAAATTATGTAAAACATTGAGCATTTTCCACTATAACTATACAATATTTATAATTAAACGTCAAGCGTTTTAATTATTTTAATTTAATATTCGGTTTTCCGCATAACTTTTCTAAGCTCATGAGCAACTCCTTTGTTATATTTACCCCCGAAATGCCCTTCGGAGCTTTTACCTCGCGGGTATCAGAAAAGCAGATTCTTGCTTTCTGTGTTCCTTGAAACCCGCGCAGAATTTCAATAATCTGCGCTAACTTACCCGTTTCGGAAGAATTTATATTAATGAACAGTGTATTAAAATCCTTGATTTTCAAATTCTCGGTATTTTCAAGCTTTTTAATTATTATTTTTGTGTCTTCTTCCTCCTTAGCCGAAATATTGCCGCAAAGTGTGTAAATTGCACCTGTGTGCAGATTTATCGCCTCTTTTTCGTATAACTCACTAAAAATTATAGCTTCAACTTTTCCTGTCCTGTCCTCAAACTCGACGAAGCACATGGCTTTGCCTGTTTTGGTTATGAACTGCTTCTTCGAGGTCAGCATGGCAACTATGCATACATTATCGTTATCTTTAATATTTTCGCCGAGAATCGCGCTAATCTGCATTAAGCCGTGAAGTCTTATATGGGCATCGTATTTTTGAGTTGTATGCCCCGAAACGTATATACCGAGGCTTTCTTTTTCCATCTGCAATAATTGCATTTTATCGAATTCGACAGCTTCAGGCATTTTATAAACTTCCGAATCACTGCCGCCCGCAAGCCCGAATAAATCCAACTGCCCTTCCATTCCTCTGCTTTGCGAAAGCCGGACTAAAATTTCCTCATAAACCATTAACATGGCACGGCGGCCATTACCGAAGCTGTCAAATGCACCCGCCTTGATTAAAGCCTCAACGGCGCGTTTATTTAATTCGCCGCCCTGCAGTCTTTTACAAAAGTCATAGAACGATGTGAACGTTCCGTTTCCGCGTTCTTTTATAACTGCGTTTATTACACCTGCGCCGAGGTTTTTGATTGCGAGTAAGCCGAAACGGATATTATCGCCCTCGCACGAAAACTCAAGGAAGCTCTCGTTTACATCGGGCGGCAAAATTTTCACACCGTGCTTCTCGCACTCGGAAATATACCAAATCAGCTTGCTTGTGTGGCTGAGAACGCCGGTCATCAGCCGCGCCATGTATTCTTTGTAATGATGACAGCGCAAATAAGCAGTTTGATACGCGAGATATGCATACGCCGCGGCGTGTGATTTATTAAACGCATACGCCGCAAAACCCGCGAGTTCCTCAAAAATTTCGCTCGCTGTGCTTTCGGGGACGCCGCGCTTCTTCGCGCCCGAAATGAAAGCCTCGCGTTCTTTTTGCATTACGTCGGCTTTTTTCTTACTCATGGCGCGCCGCACCAAATCCGCGCGCCCGTATGAATACCCCGCCAGTTCCCGGCAAATCTGCATTACCTGCTCCTGATAAACAACAGAGCCATGGGTTTCTCTGAGTATGCTTTCAAGAAGGGGGTGCTTAAACTTAATTTTTTCGGGATTGTGGCGGCTTTCCAAATAGCGCGGAATTGAACCGGCTTTAATCGGACCGGTGCGGTAAAGCGAAGTCGCGACAATAAGGTCTTCGAGCTTTTCGGGGCGCTGCTGCATTAATAAGTTTGTCACGCCGGCGCTCTCGAATTGAAACACGCCGCTTGTTTCCCCACGCGAGAGCATTGCGTAGACTTCCATATCGTCCTCGGGAATTTGACCGGCGCTGATACCGACAGCCTGTGCAGTTTCATGCACTACAGTTAAATAACGCAGACCTAAGAAATCCATTTTTAGTAAGCCGAGTTTTTCTATGCTCCCCATTTCATATTGCGTTACTATGCCGTTATCGTTTTTCTGTACAGGCACAAAATCCGTAACAGGCTCGCGGGTAATCACCATGCCCGCCGCGTGAACCCCTCCGTGGCGCGGCATACCTTCAATTTTAAGCGCGGTGTTAAGTAAGCTCGCAACTTCACCGTCGCGCTCCCGCATTTCGCGCAGTTCTTTCTTTTGTTTGAGAGATTCTTCAATGCTTGCCCCGAAGGAGATTAACTTGGCGGCGCTGTCAGCTTTGGCGTAAGGCAGACCCATTGCGCGCCCGGCGTCACGGATTGCCGCTTTTGCCGCCATCGTATCAAATGTTATAATCTGCGCAACGTAATCTATACCGTACTTATTGGTTACATAGTCGATGACTTCCTGTCTGCGGCGATAACACAAATCTATATCGAAGTCAGGCATGGAAATCCGCTCGGGATTCAAAAAACGCTCGAAAAGAAGCCCGAAACGTATAGGGTCAACGGATGTAATTTCAAGAGCATACGCACATAAACTCCCCACGCCCGAACCCCTGCCCGGTCCCACAGGGATTGAGTTTCTGCGTGCGAAATTTATAGAATCCGCGACAATTAGAAAATAATCCGTGAAACCCATTTTTACAATTGATTCAACCTCAAAATCTGCACGAAGCCGCACTTCTTCGGGATAGTTTCTGCCATATCTCCGCACGAGACCTTTTTGTACTTCGGATTTTAATAAAGCGGTGTTATCTGTGATTCCTTCCGCTTTGAAGAAAGGCAGCTTGTACACGCCGAACTCGAATGTAACATTACACATTTCTGCGATTTTAATTGTATTACCGACAGCATCGGCGCGAAATAAAGACGCCATCTCATCGCCGGACTTCACGTAAAATTCATCAGTTTCAAAACCGATTTGCTTCTCGTTTATGGTCGTGTTCTTCGCGATTGCCGTTAAAATCCGCTGAACAGGCGCGTCGGTTTTATTTATGTAATGTGCATCGTTAGTGGCGGCGAGCGGGATTTCTGTTTCCGCGGAAAGCTTGTACAAATCGGGCAGAATCTCGCGCTGCTCTTTAATTCCGTGGTCTTGAACTTCTATGTAAAAATCCTCAAAAATCTCGTTATACTCAAGGGCGGCTTCAACCGCCTCGTCGTACTTTCCGTTGTAGAGGAGGCGCGGGATTTCCCCCGCGAGACAGCCGGAAAGCGCGATTAAACCTTTGCTGTAACGGCGCAGGGTTTCCTTGTCACAGCGGGGCTTGTTGTAAAAACCATCAACACAGGCATCGGAAACTAACTTCACGAGATTTTTATAACCCTCGTTATCTTTGCACAGCAGGACAAGATGATAGGGCGGATTCTCGCGGATTCTTGTTTTTTCAAGGCGGGAGGCGGGCGCGACATAAACCTCACAACCGATTACAGGTTTAATATCATTAGCAATACATTCGGCGTAAAAGTCCACGCAGCCGTACATTACGCCATGGTCGGTGATTGCAACAGCGCGCTGACCCAACTCTTTTACGCGCCGAACAAGCTCCTTAAGCCGACAGGCGCCGTCAAGGAGGCTGTATTCTGTATGAACGTGTAAATGTACGAAGTCGGTCATAATATTGCTTCCCCAAATTAAAGGATTACAATCATCTATTTCACAAACACAAATGATACAAAATCAAATAGATTCCGGTCGTCGAACATCTCCTTAAACCAGCCGCCGAAGCAATCTTCAATAACGAAATAAACCGCGTGCCTGCCCGTCACGGATTGCACCGCCGCGCTGTACTCGCCGTCGTTCATGCCTATTTCAAGTGAACCTATATTCACGCCGCGCTCTGAATCGGGGAAGCCGAGCATGACCGTGATTTTCGACTTACAGCCCGTGCCTTTCACATTTGCAATAAACTCCATAGTCTTGCTTGAATAATCCTCGCCGAAATCAAAGTATTTATAACCTATTACAGTTCCGCTTTTTATATTTGTAATATAACGGTTAAATACGTTCTTCTCAGTAATTAGCGGCTTGCTTCCCGTTAAATAGCAGGCAATTTCTGCCGATGTAATTTTATAAGGGTTCAGCGATTCTTCAAAACCGAGCGATGTCATTTCGACCTGCGGAATCGAACCGTCAGGAAGCATTTCAATCCGCTCAACGCAGGCCCTGCGCGACATTATAGTGCCGTTAGTCATGCGGTGATAGAATATATACCACTGCTCGCCGATTTTGCAAATTGAGCCGTGATTGTTACCCCCGGGGTAATTCTCCGCGTTATCAACGATAATCCCGCGAAACTCGAAAGGCCCGCACGGCGATGTGCTCGTCGCGTAAACTAATCTGCTGCCCGGATTCGGCGAGTAAATCATGTAATACAACGAGCCGACCTTCCGCGGCGAGCAGGCTTCAAAAAACCTGTGCGGCTCTTCAACGGGAATAATATCATCGATATAAGTGCCGTCAATTACCTCAACCATATTGTCGGCGTTCAGCTCCGCCATAAACGACTTCTCAAATCCGCAGTAAACGTAAACCCTGCCGTCATCGTCAACGAGAGTCCCCGGGTCGATGAACCAGCCGTTATTGCAGAAGTCTGCACCCCTGCCCTCGGGAATATTATATTTATACTGTGAAATTAACTTGAAAGGACCTTCCGGCTTGTCGCTGACCGCAACACAGCCTTTGGCGTCCATGATGTAGGCGTAAAGATAATATTTGCCGTCTTTTTCGACGACATCAGGCGCGAACAGCGCGTTTTTCTCGCCATCTGTCCAATCAGTATCGCTGGGGTGGTCGCGGTCGGTTTTAGTGTGAAAACAGTCACCGTGGCAAACCCAGCTATTCAAATCATGAACCGGCGCGCTCCAAACCTTGAGTTTAAAGTCGCAGAAGCTGTCCGAACCCGCTCTGTCATGCGAGCCGTAAATGTAGACGCGCTCACCGAAAAGACGCGGTTCGCCGTCGGGAATGTATTCGTGCAGCGGTAAATATGGATTTGGCATTTTGTTCCCTCCTGTTTACGTGAAGTTATAGCCAGTTAAGTTAAAAACGCTAAAGGCGGCTTGACTTGACTGCATAGCTGATTGTCCGTGCTGATGGCACGGCGGCAAGCGCCGCTTGCCGAGAAAACACTTTAGTGTTTTCAATTTAATCAGCTATATAAAATAAGTATATCATAAATCAATTGCTGCGTCAATTGATTATGTTTTTCCTTGACACATATAACGCTCTGTGTTAAAATAAGTATATAGAAATAGATTTCGTGCGGAAAAGAGGGCAACGATAAATGTATAATAGTATTTTAGAAACAATCGGAAAGACACCTTTAGTCAGGATTAACCGTATAAATCCTAACCCCGCTGTACCCTTGTACGCTAAGTTAGAGGGCTTCAACCCTACCGGCAGCGTCAAGGACAGAATCGCGCTCAAAATGGTTGAACAAGCAGAGGCTGACGGAATTCTCACAAAAGATAAAATTATTATCGAACCGACTTCCGGCAATACCGGTATCGGGCTTGCCATGATTGGGCGCGTAAAAGGCTACAAGGTCGAAATAGTTATGAGTTCGGCAGTTTCCATTGAGCGTCGGAAAATGATAGCGGCGTTCGGCGCGGATGTGATTCTGACCGCACCCGAGCTCGGTACGGACGGCGCGATTATGAAGGCGCAGGAGATGGTAGCGCAAAATCCCGGTAAATACTTCTTCCCCAACCAGTTTTCTAATATACATAACTGGGTGGCGCATCACAAAACAACAGCCGAAGAAATTTGGGCAGACACAAATGGGAAAATCACTCATTTCGTATCCGCGCTCGGTACTTCGGGAACGCTGATGGGGACGGGAAAATTCTTGAAAGAGAAGAACCCGGATATTAAAATCGTGGAAGCGCACCCTGAGTTCGGGCATTACATCCAAGGTTTAAAAAATATGGAGGAGGCAATAGTTCCTGAAATCTACGAACCTGAAACAATCGACATCAGCATAATGATTGATACGCAGGAAGCCTATGCAAAGGCGCGCGAAATCGTAGCGATGGAAGGGATTTTCGTGGGAATGAGCAGCGGCGCGGCGATGCTCGCGGCGGCGAAAACGCTCGAAACGCTGAC
>JAITFV010000318.1 GCA_031281115.1 Oscillospiraceae bacterium
CGAAAATTTAGATTGGATTCATTCCAATCTGAATTTAACTAATTATAATTAGAAGGAGCACAGTATTATGTCTTCAGAGAAAAAAGCAAGCCCGGTTGCTTACGTCCTTTTGTTCCTCGGAACAGCAGTTACAGGTGCCGTATTAAGTTTTATTTACCTTTGGATTAACGGCTTGAAAATCCTGCCGATTGACTGGTTATATGTTCTTTTAGCTGTTGCAGTTGGTGCGGTTATGGGTTTTGTGTCAACAAAAATTGTAAAGCTTTTCAAGATTAAGTCGCTTGTGCCGGCGGTCGCTGTGGTTGTGCTGGGCTGCCTTGCTTTTACGTATTTTAAATGGGCTTTGTACGTGGCAACAGATGCGAGGAATGAGCTGGGCGGATTAAACGAAGAAGAAAAATACATATACACAATATGGTTTGAAATTTTGAGCAACGAGTTTACTAACGAGGAAGGCATTATTTACTCCAATTTAGAAGAAATAATCGAGGATATGCAGAATTTTTCAGCTTATGATTACGGAATACTTGATAATGATTTTATCTGGTGGCTTTGGGGTGAGGACCCCGCTGCCTTTAATAGCCGTGAAATCAGGTACCTGCAAGGTATATCGTACTATGAGATGATGGAATTTGACGTTGACTTCGGCACAAGTCCGAGAATCGCCGCAAATGAAATAAGAGAAATTATCGGCAGTTCGGGTTTTGTTTATATCAGGCATTATAGTGAACATAACGAAACTCCCACTGTTATCCACTATGCTACAAGACCGGCTGAATTAATTGATGCGATTATACGTATAAACGGCGAGGGTCGCTGGACTTGGGATGATAATCAAGTAACCGGCGTTCTCCTCTGGCTTGTTTGGTTTGCTGAGTTTTTGATTATCTGTGGTTACGCCGTCATTGCGGCACCTAAGGCAATCATCAAATCCCTTAACGAGCCGGATGTTCCCGTAACATATGATTATTCAAACAATCAGGATAATTCTTCACCCGTTACAAGTGACGCGCCGAGCGCTGACAGCGGTTGGGCTAATGACGGCTTCGGCAGTGCGGCGGAATCACAGCAAAACCAAACCGAGGAATTTGACGAACAGGGCAGACCCGTAGCCCAAGCTGACGAATTCGGGAGAATATCATGATTTATGTATTATTGGCTAATGGTTTTGAGGAAATCGAAGCTCTTGCTCCCGTGGATTTGCTGCGCAGGGCAGAGAAGCAGGTCTTGATTGCAGGAGTTGGCGGCAAGGAAATTTCAAGCACACGCGGAGTCAAAATCATTACGGATATTGAGGTTTCCGAAATAGAACTAAGTGAAAACCTCGAAATGATTGTACTGCCGGGCGGTCTGCCGGGCAAAGACAACCTTGAAACTTCGGAAAAGGTTATAGAAGCTATTAAATATTGCGCGGGAAATAATGTTTTTATAGCTTCTATTTGCGCAGCGCCGTCGATAATAGGAAAAATGGGTTTGCTTAGTGGTAAGCGCGCAACTTGTTATAACGGTTTTGAAAAGTTTCTTGAAGGTGCGGAGATTCTTGATGATGCAGTCGTTGCAGACGGTAAATTTATAACCGGAAAAGGTGCAGGCAGCTCAATTGAGTTTGCGCTGAAGCTCGTGGAGGTTCTGTGCGGCGCAGAATCGGCAGAAAAGATGAGCAAAACACTGCAATGCAGTTGAATAAAGCCGAATTAAGACAGAGGTTGCTGCAAAACCGCAAGCCTTGCCCTAAAAAAGATTCTTTAATCTTGAAAAATCTGCTTTCCCTGAAAGAATTCAAGGAGGCAGATTTGCTCTTGACTTATATTTCTACGGAAAATGAAATTGACACATGTGCTCTTATTAACGCTTGTTTTGAGCGCGGAAAGAAAGTCGCTGTACCTTTGTGTGGCGTTCATGGCATGACGTTTTGTGAAATTGGTAGCTTTTCGGACACAGAGGTGGGGAAATTTGGAATTCGCGAACCGCTTAAATCTTGTAAAAAAGTGCAAATTAGTAACAGTGCATTTTATCTTTGCGTAATACCGGCTTTGGCTTGCAATGAAAAAGGTTTTCGCATTGGCTACGGTAAGGGGTATTACGACCGCTTTTTAGCTGATTATAAAGGGAAAAGCGCAGTTTTATGCTACTCTGAAAATATCATGGAGTTTCCTGCAGAAGCGCATGACCGCGCAGCTGATATAATTATTACGGAGGGAGGGATTGTTTATGGAAGATAAGACCGGTGTATTCGCGCTGGCTGAAGCTATAAAAGAGCGCGAAGCCATGCGGGACAGGCGCGAAGAGGACGCGCTCGCTTCCATATTCTCAAGAAGAGGAACAACCGCTCTTCCTCCTTTAGAGAGCAATCCCGAGCATGAAAAAACTGCTGTCCTTGACAGAGTTAAGGAAGAAAAACCTATTGAACTGCCTGAACCTCCGCCCGAAGAAGAGGCTGAAGATGACGAACCCTTTTTCATTGAGAACGCATCTTTAAAAAGAGCAAGAAAAAGACGCAGAAAAGAGCAGCAGCGTGAACGGCAAATCAGGCAGCTGAAAGCGCGGCAGGGTCAGAAAACCTTTATATATATTTTTGTTGGTATTCTGTTAGTTATTTTGATTGTTTCATTGTCTTCATTTTTTGCGTATCATATAGTGCATTTTTCGCTTGATTTTACCGGTATAACAAGGAATGAAGTCGGTGCGGAAGTTGAGATTCCCCCGAATTCAACAACAGAAGAAATCGCTGAAATCCTGTACAGCAAAGGCATTATAAGCCAACCTGCGTTCTTTGTGACATACTCGCAGCTGTCCGGTCACGACGGAAAATACCTTGATGGGATTTTTTACCTTGAATCTTCTATGACCTACAGCACAATTGTCAGAACGCTTCAATCAATCGTGAGAACCCGCGAAACAGTGCGCGTGGTGATTCCGGAGGGCTTTACAGCGCAGGAAATCGGGCTTCTGCTTGAGGAAAACTTTGTTTGCATTGCCACGGATTTTGAAGAGTTTTATACAGAAAAGCAAAATGTATTCAGCTTTGAGCGGAGGGTAATCGAAAGCTCTATGAAATTCCATCAGCTTGAAGGTTATCTTTTCCCCGACACATACGACTTTTTTGTGATTAACGCGCTGCGCGACGGAGTTGACATTGATTTTATAAATGAGAGCGACAGGGAATTAATCAGAGATGCCGCAAGAACAGCTGCAAACAGGCTTTTTAACAACTTTAATTCAACTGTTACCCCCGAGCTGTACAAAACTATGTATGAGCAGAATTATTCGCTTGATGAGCTTATCACGCTTGCTTCAATGGTGCAGGCGGAAGCGGATAACCCCGCTGATATGCGGCTTGTGGCTTCGGTCTTTATAAACAGGCTGAACAGCGAGGATTTCCCGCTTTTACAATCAGACCCGACAACGTATTACGTCCGTGATTTTATTCTTCCCCGGCTTTCACCGAGCGAAATCCCGCGTTATCAAGCGTTGATGGACGCTTACGACACCTATATCACATACGGGCTTCCGCCGGGACCGATTAATAACCCCGGGATTGATGCGATTACGGCAGTTTTGGAAGCACCGGTCACGAGATATTATTATTTCTGCGCTAATATTGAAACACGCGAGGTATTCTACGCAGCGAACTTAACTGACCACGAAGCGAATTTGGCGCGGGTAGCGCAGCAGATGGCTGACGCGGCAGTAGAGCGCGCGTATGCTTTAGCGGAAGCAGCGGGGTGACGGATAATTGACAGTAGATAATGTGCAATGTACAGCGCATAATATGCCCGAACTCCTCTCGCCCGCCGGTTCCCCCGAGAGTCTCAAAATGGCTGTTTATTACGGCGCGGATGCGGTTTATCTCGGTTGCAAGGATTTTTCAATGCGCGCAAGCCCTGAGAATTTCACGCTTGAACAGCTTCATGAAGCTGTTACTTTTGCGCACGAACACAGCGTAAAGGTATATCTCACCTGCAATATAATTCCCACGAACGAGGAGGCACAGCGCTTCCCGGCGTTTATTGCAAAAGCAGAAAAGACAGGAATTGACGCTGTTATTGTTGCTGATATCGGTATGCTTGAAGCTGTGAAGCTTCACGCGCCGTCTTTGAATATTCATATCTCAACACAGGCAGGTGTTACGAATTACGCCGCCGCGAACGTTTTTCACAAGCTTGGCGCAAAACGCATAATTCTTGCTCGTGAAACTTCTTTAGAAGAAATTGCGCAAATCCGTGCAAAAACGCCGCCGGAGCTTGAACTCGAAGCTTTTGTACACGGCGCGATGTGCGTTTCTTTTTCAGGGCGGTGTCTGCTGTCGCAATATTTGGTGAACCGCGATGCCAACCGCGGCGAGTGCGCGCAACCCTGCCGCTGGGGTTATTATCTCGTGGAAGAAAAACGCCCGGGGCAATTTTTTAAAATAGAAGAAAATGCAGAATACGGCGATTCTTCCGCACAGCAAAAGAGCACGTACATTTTAAACGCCAAGGATTTATGCATGATTGAGCATTTGGATGCAATGAAGCAGGCGGGGATTTCCTCGTTTAAAATCGAGGGCAGAGCGAAATCCGCTTATTACACGGCTGTAATTACAAGCGCTTACCGCGCCGCGCTTGACGCGCTCGGCAGGGGAGAGGCTGTCCCCGATTGGGTTTTGCGGGAGGTTTTCACCGTCAGCCACCGCGAATACTGCACGGGATTTTACCTCGGAAGCGAGAATGCGGCGCAATTTTACGAGGACAGCGGGTATGCTCGCGAGTATGATTTTATCGGGGTTGTGAATGGTTTTAAAAATGGCATTGCGGAAATAACACAGCGGAATTATTTTTGTATTAATGATGAGATTGAAATTCTCACGCCTCGTGAAAAGCCTCAGATACTACCAATAAAATCCATCAGAAACGAAAAAAACGAGCCTGTCGAAATCGCGAATAAAGCGACCGAAAGGCTGTTTGTTGATGTAGGGTGCGATGCCGACATCGCACCGTTGAAACCGAAACCGTTTTCGATTTTGAGGAAGAAGATTACAACCGATTCATATCCGTAATAAACATCGTCATGATTTTCCGTACGATGTCGAGCGGTCTTTCCAAAAACCTGCGCTCTATATCCCGCGCGCCTTCCTCGGAGGGCGCGTATAAATTTATTTCCATTATATCCGGCCCGCCAAGCTCATTAAGAAAGCGAATATTAAAATTATAACCTTTTCCGCCGTTTTCACGTTTCTGCACTTTCCAGCTTACAGTCTTGCGAAGCTCGGCCTCTGCGAGGATTTTTTTCCCCTCGCGCATAGAATTTTCACGCACAGACAAAGGCACAGAACCCGCCTCAGCCGCGATTGTGCGTCCGTTGTCGTTGATTTCGTAAAACCTTTCGTCTTTTCTCTCTACGAAGTCAGCGAGCTTTTTATTTTCCAAAACCCCGAAAGCTTCGGTCAAATCGAAATGATTTACAACTTCATCAAGCGTAAGTATTTTTGTAAGCTGATACTCGGTCAGCGGGCCGAACTCGTTCAGTAAATAGCAAATAAGCACAGTAATTTTAAAGGAATCGGTGAGTTTTATTTGCGGTTTTTCCATTAGTTTTTCACTTCTTTCATAGTTTTGTTTTTTAGGAAAATAAATAGTTTTGGCGAGAACTTTTTAATAAATCGCTTGAGCTTAATAAAAATATCTTCCTTTAATTTCGCGGTTCTGTAAAGGAATTTTCTCGGATAATGCTTCGAGGTTATTTTTTTATCAAGCTTCTTCTCCCGCTTCGCCGCTTTTTCAGAAGAAAGTGCGTAAATGGCGCGGTATTTCTTCACTAACTTGTTGAAATTGAATGCCATGTATAAAATATCATACTTCGGGTACTGCGGCATACGAAGC
>JAITFV010000025.1 GCA_031281115.1 Oscillospiraceae bacterium
AGTAATCTGCTGTTTTACGCACTTGCTCCCGACGTTGAAGCTCGCGTTGCTGACCCGGAAACCGGTGAGAAAGTGCCTTACGGCACGGTGGGCGAATTGCAAATCAAAAGAAGCACTCGCTCTACAAGTTATATCAATAAACCCGAATTAAACGCCGCATCGTGGACTGCTGACGGCTATTTCAAGACCGGTGACGCCAATATTGCTGTGCAGCTACCCGATGTCATGGTGCTTATTGCATTCTGCTGCCGTTACCTCGACAATCTTATAGGCAAAGACGGCAATCGTCACTGGGCTTTTCAAGTGGAGGCGGCAGTGCAAGCCATGTCGTCTGTTCTCGATGTCTTAGTTGCGGCTGACCCCAAAAACCCGCAGGGTTTCGCAGTCGGTGCAGTCCCGCAAGAAGGCATCAGCAGCGAAGAATTGACCCGGCAAATTATGGAGGCACACCGAGACTCGCCGTACAACATTCGGGTTTTTGTGCTTGACAGCACTTATGACACCTCGCGCACAGCTATTTCTAAGCGAGACCGAAAAGGGTTGATAAAACTGGCACATAAAATATAGAATAACAGGAGGAGATGAATCTTATGAAAAGATTATTTATTGTTATGGCGGTTTTGGGAGCTATCATTATCGTAACGTGTCTTGTGGCAGGTGCTTCGCCAATGATGTACTTTATTTTTATTGGTATGCTTGTAGTGATAGGCATTTTTCTCGCTCCTTTGTTCAAGCAAGCGGATGAAATGCTGGCATCAGGTAAAATAATCAACCGCGATGCAAATTTCATGGAAAATGTCCAAAGATTTAACCTTTCAAAGGTAAGCCAAGAGAACCTTATTGCGGCGATGAAGAAAGAAGGTTTACCGTTTGCAGGATTGGAATGGAAAACCGGGGATGGCGTAATGGGCTTCAAATATGCCGATTGGACAGCGAAGCTAATCAAATTAGACGGAGATGATAATTCGGACAGATACGAGTTTGGTTTTTTGAACTGGCAAACTAATAAATACGGCGGCTCTGTTACATTTACGCAAATGAATCAACTGCTTACAGCGATTGAAAAAGCGTTTATAAAACTTGACCCCAATACGAAAGTGCAAACAGAGCGCGGCAAAATAAAGACTAAAAGCAGTTTCTTTTGATTGAAAGGGGGATTTTATATGAGTCCGGAAACTATTATGTGGTTGGCGATTGTAGGAATAATCATTTTTATTTTAATCTTACGTTATGTCATTAGGAGAGTCTTTAACAAAGCCGAAGACATTATACAAAACAAGCTCGCCGAAAAGAAGAATGAAAAATTCGGCAGCAAAGAAGAAAGTCTATCGGACAGATATAAATAAAAACACGGAGGATTATACATATGAAGCGTATTACTTCGCTTACACTTGCGTTATTTCTCATTATAGCTTTACTGACTGCTTGCGGAAACAGTTTAGTTAATGATGTGAAAAACTCGCAGGTTAAATTCGCTTTTGAAGATACAGGATATACTTACGGCGAGGTTCTTGAGGCATATTGCTCAGATATAAAATGGAGGACGTTTACCTCGAATTATGTTCAAATGATTGAGTTTTCAGGTACAACGCCAAATGATGAAAAAGTTGTTATCCAATGGGTTCAAAGCGTTGATTCTACTTATGATATTTGTTGGGCATGGACTCTTAACGGGAAAGAGCAAGATATACTCATTGACTTCAAAAATTGGATATTGAACGCCGCAAAAGCTGTAGGAGAAAAGGATTCCGACAATCTTCAAAATGAAACTGACGATTTAGAAGAACGCATAGAAAGCACTGGAATAATCGGCACGGTATTTGTTACATATGCTTTGCCCTATGGTCAGAGTGCCACCCGTGAAGAAATGGAAGCGGCGAAGTTAATAATTGAAGCTCGCATAAATATGAGAAACCTTATAAATTACGAAATAAACATCAGCGACAGGAATAACCGGCTTATTGTGCGCTTTTCATGGGATGCGAATAACAGTGATTTCGATGCCGAGCAAATAGCGGGAGAACTTGGAAAACAAAATATGCTCACATTCCGCGAGGGTTATCCGTGGTATGAAGAAACGGGAGAAAACATAACCGACGCTACTGTTCTGCCGCTTATTCTAACAAGCGCGGATATTGAAAGTGCCTCGCCAAAATTTAATGACAGCTTAAGCTATGTTGAGCTTATTTTCAATGAAAGCGGTAAAGAAAAGTTTTCCGAAGCAACAGGAAGGCTTGCGGGAACAGATATGCCTTTTTCAATATGGATAGACGATTATTGTCTTGCTTTTCCTAAAGTGCATACCCAAATCACTAACGGACAGGCAGCAATAACAGCGAATTTGACCTATGAAGAAACTGTATTAATTGCAGAAACAATAAACGGCGGCGCGTTACATTTCAAACTTGAGATAGATGCTCTTGATGTTATCAGAAAATAATTCAAATAAAACCTTCATTTAGAGGTTTTTATTCACAGAGGGATGAACCACAAAAATGTATAACGAGATTTTCAAAGTCAATCCACATATTCTCAATAGACATGGGTATTTTGGAAGGCGCAGACAGGTTTACGATTTATTCCGGTTTAGTCTTCACTTATGAAATATTGGGTGATATTGAGCAAAAACGGCATTTCGCGGAGCTTGTTGTCGGCGAGTTTGAAAGCGGAAGAGTGGAAGATAATGGCGGAAAGCAATATTATGAGGCGATTGTAAGGGGTACTTTCTAAATTTTTCACAAATATTTTTCATAAACTATTGACATAATTGCCGAAAAGGTTTATAATAATACTGTGGTGAATTGCCACATTGACTTCTAAATGTTTCTCCGCTCACCGATACGCGGAGTCCAAATAAGTTGTCGGGGTTAAATGTTTCTCCGCTCACCGATACGCGGAGCCGAAACAAATTGTCGGGTTTAAATTTTGGGCTCTGCCGCGAGGCAGAGCCTTTACATTAACAAGGTGGTGTGCGTAATGAAAAAAGGTCGTTTTTATTTCGTCCTTGACGATTTTTACGACAAATATGATTTTAATAAGACCCTTATGCGAAACAAAGAAGCAGACAGTGATGGCACTTTGCATAATCGTCCCTGCTTTTTTGCGTTTCCTGATAAAAACCAAAGCAAGATTTATTGGCTTGTTCCTTTGTCCACAAAGCATGAAAAGTATCAGAAAATCTTCGACAGCAAGATGGAGAAACTCGGGAAGTGCAATACTATCAGGTTCGGTGATGTGCTGGGTATTAAAAATGCGTTTCTGATACAGAATATGTTCCCTATAACACAGCCGTATATCAACTCTGTTTTTATCGATAGAAACACGAATAATGAGGTTACTGTCGCCCCGGAAATTGAGAAAGACGTTATTTCAAACGCGCAGGACGTGTTAAGGCTTGCAAAAAGGAAGATTCCCGTGCTGTATGCAGATGTCATGGCAATTTATAACGGCTTACTTGCCGAAATTGAACAAGCCGCAAAAGGAAGCAACTAAACCCCTTGCGTTTAGCAAAACCTAATATATAATATATACATGAGATTACGTTTAGTAATAGCGGGGGTATTAGGAGTGATTTTTGGCGCGCTCTTGCTTTTGGGAACGGCGAAAGCCGAAACCGTGACATACAGCAGCTACAACCTAAACGCTCATGGCGTTGCTGCGACCGATTACGGCTTAAAAGATGACAGCGGTAATTTAGTTAAAGAAAATGAAATCTCTGATGAGAAAGAATCCGTTTCTGCCCCCGCGGGGTGGATTGTCGCTATAATTGTCACCATAGCTATTATCGGCGCGGTGTTTGGATATTGGTACATAATAAGCGGAAACAATAAGGAAAATGGCACGAACGATTCCGAATAAAGGTTACGGTGGTATTTACGGCGAGGAAGCCGCCGGCAAGAGTTCTGCCGATGTTCGCGGTCAGCGCGCGCAGAATGCCGCGAACGATTTTGCCGGAGCGGAAAAGTCGGCAAGCAAGGAAGCTCCGAAAGTTGCGGATAAAACAACAAGCAGCAGTACCGATGTAGCGGAGAAAGGTGGCTTAGGGAACACACCGAAATATAGCGGTGCGGCGGCAAGCGGTGCGGCGGCTGCGGCAAAGAAAATGACACCGATGGGTAGGCTTGCGAGTATGTTCCGCAGTAAAAGCGGCGATGGTAACAGTAAAAAGCCGCTTTTTGCGGTCGGCGGTTTGACGGGTTTAATCGCAATTATTATGTTCGGAACTTCGAGCTTGCTGCCGATTCATTTAATTTCAAATATGACAGACCAGTTTAACTCATTTAACAGCGTAGCGGACAGGCGTACCACGCGGTTGATTAGGCGCGTAATCGGCAAAGAAAACAGCGAAGCATTTAATACGTGGCAGCAGCGAAACAAACTATCACCAAAACGCATGGCGCGGTTAAATCGCAATCTTGCGACGGAAGGATTCCGCTTTGAACCTAACGCTGCCGGTCAGGCAAGGCTGCAAACAAACCGGCTTGTAAACGGCGATATTGATATAAACCCGGTGACAGGTCAGCCGCGGTGGACAACAATTGCCAATGCCGATGTTGAGTTCGCGCAATTAATGGTTAACAATCCGGAACTGCGGACACGCTTCAACCGAGGAGCGAGACCGATGAAAGGCCCGATTGCCGGTTGGCATAACAAAGCTTCCGCCTTTTGGCTGAAAACTAAAATGATGGTGCGGAATGTCTTTAAGGATTACGGCGGGGCTACAGAGGGAAACAATAATAAAACAACAGCGCAAAACCGCATAGGAGTACAGGAAGATAAGGTTGCGGTCAGAGATATGGCGTTAGCAAGCAGAGCAGACGAAACCTTTGACTTAAACGATAATCCGATATTAGACGCAGACGGAAAAAACATCACTACAACAGTCCTTGGCGTTAGCCTAAATAATCTCACGCGGCTGACCGCCAAAAACAATCGGCGGTCACCGCAAAAGGAGGGATTCCGCTCTTGACTTAACTTGCATTTTCTGTGCTTGTAAAAAGGCTAAAAATATGTTTTTATCAAAGTTTTTTCTGCGTTATGCATGGACACTAAATTGCATTTTACCTCTATTTAGTTACCCATTAATCGCTATAAAAGTCAAATTTTTTGCATATTTACCGTCATTAAACTCTGTGTAAAACTGTCTTTACAATAACATATTTTATTGAAAGGAGCAAATGGAAAAGCAAGAAAAGAAATACGCAACAATTTTAGCTGACCCACCGTGGGACATCGAACAGAAGGGCGAACGAGGTGCATCGAGACATTATAAACTTATGAATTTAGAACGAATCAAAGCTATGCCGATTGCGGATTTAATGAAAGAAAACGGTCATATTTGGCTGTGGGTTACTAATGCCACACTTGAACACGGATTTGAGATTTTACGCGCATGGGGTGCGGTTCCGCGAAGCGTGTTTACATGGGTTAAATCACGCATGGGATTAGGTGTTTATCTGCGTAATGCCACGGAACACGTTATTCTCGGTACTCGCGGTAAAGCACCGATTCAATTTAAAGCGCAGATGAACTGGGGCTTCTTCCCGTTGCAAAACCACAGCCATAAACCGGAAGAATTTCATAAAATCGTGGAGCGCTGCTCCCCCGGACCCTATCTTGAATTATTCGCCCGGAGATGGCAACCCGATTGGGATATATGGGGTTTAGAAGCCCCTAATGGCTCCGACATCGACATCCCCGGCTACCCCGTACCAAATTCCCCCGCAACACCAAACGTTAAAAAAATTTAAAAAACTGAAAGGAATTGATATGTATGAAAGATTTAGAAACATTGCTGTTGATGATGAGTCGCGACAAAGGTCCGAGTTTGGGAGCATGGATAAGTTCGGCAGCAGTCCTACTCTTTTTAGGAATCGGATTCTTAATCGTTGCTGCAATCACCGGCGATGTTATAAGTTTTTCAAGAGTTTGGCGCGTGTAAGCGACCGGAATCACGGAAAGCTAATCCAAAGTTCAAAGTAAGCTACGCCTTAATTATCAACTGTTTAATTAGGAAAGGTAACGAATGAAAGAGAATTTTGAACAAGATGCAGATAATGACCGGGAAGATGAAGTTTCAAAAAATGAATACAATGAGTCCGAAGCTATAAAAAGGGCGACCATAAGATGGGCAGAGACGTTTAATGCCATTCCGCAAGAAATACTCATAAAACTCCATGCTTCCGGCGATGACGTTGTTGAAGTTACGCCGCCCAAAGAATATGAATACGATACTTTTCTACCAATGTGGGGTTGGATGTGGAGTTTCGGTAACATGATTGACGAAAGATGGCTTCAAGACCCGAAGAATTTGAAAGCTATGGCAGATTGCGGTTTCCGAATATACGAACAAGAGGATTATGGCTATGTTTTCGGCATTGACGGCATGGGATATGACTTTTATGAAGCCCACTGGATTCCGCTTTACAAAGCGCGCGGATTAAGATGGCATTGCTTTAGCTCTA
>JAITFV010000042.1 GCA_031281115.1 Oscillospiraceae bacterium
GGAGCGGGGGCATTTCTTATGTGGCTGTTTATGAATTGATAACAAGTGCGAATTAATAATTTTTTGCTGATAAGGGCAATCCCTCACTGCGGTAAGGGATTACCCTTTTTCAATTATACTTTATGGTGCGTCGTCAAGGTCGGGTAGTATTTTTTCGCTTTAAAATATGGGCGAAAAAATCTCCCCACCTACCCTTGACAGGGATAAAAAGCGGAACTTTTCAAAAAACCTTGACAAATCGCAAAAAATACGCTATAATGTCGATAAATAGAGGGTTTGAGGGCTATTGTGTTTATTTCATGCCTTACCAACCGCAAATTATGAACGATTAGTTTATTCCGCGCACACTCGTCGCCTGCTTCTATTTCGTCAAGGCATTCCCGTTCCTCCTTTTTTGAAAGTTGTTTTGGAAATGCGCCGTTTGGTTCAAGATGAAGTGCGAGATAAAACAGATTTTGTAAAGTAAACTGAAATAAAACCGAAAACATGGGAAAATCCTCCATAAAATAATCGTACCTTAAGTTTATGAAGGACAATTTGTCATTTATTCGGTTGTTTTGGATTTTTGTATGTCCTTTTGCAATACAGTTTTATGGACCTGCATTTTACACTCGTTTAAATTGAAAACCGTCCCGCGGGGTTCCGCAGCGGGTGTTGTCCGTTAATGCCCTTCCCAGCTATTTAAATACTTCTCCTGTATGTCCGTCAGCTTGTCAATCGTAATCCCCCAGTTCACGAGCTGCCGCCATGCCACATCGCGGTCAACTTCGAGCGGGACTTTTACGACATTATCGTCGAATTTACCCTTGTTTTGCACTAAGTGCAATGCCGATAATGCCTGAATCGCAAACGACATATCCATGATTTCTGCGGGGTGTCCGTCGCCGGCGGCAAGATTCACAAGCCGACCCTCGGCGATAATATAAATCCAGTTGCCGTTACTGAGCTTGTAACCCATAATATTGTTGCGCGCAAGCTTTGATTCGACCGCAATTGCTTTAAGCCCCGCAACATCAACTTCAATATCGAAATGCCCGGCGTTGCAGCAAATTGCGCCGTTTTTCATATTGTTATAGTCGGCTTCAACAATAACATCGCGACAGCCTGTAACGGTGATAAAAACATCACCGATTTTCGCGGCTTCGTTCATGGTCATGACTTTGAAGCCGTCCATAACCGCTTCCATCGCTTTTATAGGGTCAATTTCGGTGATTATGACGCTCGCGTTCTGCCCGAGCGCACGAGCCGCAACGCCCTTGCCGCACCAGCCGTAACCTGCGATTACAACATTTTTACCCGCGACAATAAGATTGGTGGTGCGGTTGATTCCGTCCCAAACCGATTGCCCCGTGCCGTAGCGGTTATCAAAGAGATGCTTGCAGTCGGCATCGTTTACTAAAACCATCGGGAACTTCAGCTTGCCTTCACGGTTCATTGCAATTAAACGAATAATGCCCGTCGTGGTTTCTTCACAGCCGCCGATTACATTCGGAATTAACCCGGGATACTCACTGTGAATTAAGCTAACCAAATCGCCGCCGTCATCAATGATAATATTCGGACCGATTTTGACGACCTCGGAAATGTGCGCTTTATATTCCTCGTCTGTGCAGTTATACCACGCGAAAACCTTCAGACCCTCCTGCACCAATGCCGCGGCTACATCGTCTTGCGTAGAAAGCGGGTTGCTGCCCGTAATGTACATATCGGCGCCTCCTGCCGCAAGCACCTTGCACAGATATGCGGTTTTCGCTTCTAAATGCACAGACAGCGCGACTTTCAGCCCCGTAAAAGGTTTTGTTTTTTCAAAATCGGCTTTAATACCGCGCAGAAGCGGCATATTTGCCTCCACCCAGTCGATTTTGCGCTTGCCGCTTTCCCATAGATTAATGTCACGAATTTGGCTCATTATGTTGTCCTCCCTGTTAGTTAAATAATTTTATAGAAAAATCAAAAATGCACTGTTGCCCCCGGGAACTGCGCTCTGATTGCCGCGCCGTGCGTATATTCATCGAGAATATCCCTGCCTCTTGTGTCCTTTGCATTATCGTAAATAAACAGATTTCGCAGATTCGGCAGTTTTCCGTAAAGAGGACTTATATCTGCAATGATATTCGCGCCGAGCTCGAGTTCGGCAAGCTCGGTCAGCCATTCTAACGGCCGCACATCAGTGATATTATTATGGCTCAGATTAAGATGGGTGAGATTTTCCAAATTTGTAAGCGGGGTTAAATCGGAAATGCTGTTGACCCTTAAATCCAAACGCGTAAGGTTTACGAGCCGCGAAAACGCACTTATATCGCTAATATCGCAGACTTTAAGTTCAAGGCTTGTCAGATTTATAAGGCGCGAAATTTGCCATATATCCTCCCTTGAGAGCGGAGTCCATTCAAGAGCGAGAGAGAATGTTGCATCGATTTTATATTCCGCACCCGCGATAATAACTGTATTTTCGCATGGTTCCTCAAGCTCCGGAGGCGGCTCCGGCTGATTAAAGACAACCGAATAAATAACAACACCGATAAACAGCACCATGATTATACCGACTAAAATGACTATCTTATTCATCAGAAAAATCCCCCCGAATTTAATCATAACATATTTCAAACAAAAAAGCAATACTGTTATCCATTTCTGAAACGGATAACAGTATTCTGCAGCTTGCGGGTCTCCCCCCCATTGTCTGCATGACCGCTGAACCTTGAATTATTCGATATTTAAAGGGTTTGACAAATGAGTTAATTTATGGTACAATAACTTTAGGACTTTAAACATTAAGGAAATTCTATGCAAAAAATAAACGGAAACATTAGCAGCATCCGCCGCTCTTATATTGAGCGGCTCGAAAGCATATATGATATGGAAATTGACCGCCGGGAATTCTGCACGGTTGAAATGCTTGACGCTCTTGCGTTCTTCACCGAAGCCACCGGCAGGGAAGCAATGGTGTACCTCGACCGCGCAGGGCGGATACTGGCAATTGCCGTCGGCGAGCAGGATAGGGTCAGCTTGCCGCTGCTTAAAACCCGCCGCTCCGAAGAGCGGCTTTCGGGAATCCGCTGTATTCACACCCACCCCGGCGGGAATTCGAGGTTATCGGAAGTGGACGTTCAGTCCCTCAAGAAAATGCGTTTTGATGCAATGGCGGCTGTAGGCGTGAAAGACGGCAAGCCGGTTTCAATGCAGGTCGGAATTTTAAACGAGATTGCAGATAACGGTGAGTTTTCCGTAAATCTGTTCGGCTTATATAAAATCCGCTCAATTCCCGATGAAATCTTGTGGAATGAAATCGAAGCTGCCGATAACAGAATCCGTGCCGCAAAATCCAAGAAAGCGGGGGCAGAAACGGCACGCGCAATTTTAGTCGGCGTTGTGGGGAGTGATGCGGGTATCGCTCTGCTTGGTGAACCCTTAAAAGAACTTTCGCAGCTCGCCGATACCGCAGGTTTCATAACAGTCGGGCAGGTGACGCAACCTCGCCTAAAACCCGATAAAAGCTATTACCTCGGCTCGGGCAGGCTGCACGACCTTGTGCTTGAAATCCAGCGTTTAAGCGCAGACACAGTGATTTTTGACGATGAGTTGTCGCCTGCGCAGATTCGCAATATCCAAAAAGAACTCGGAAAAACCGAAATCATGGACAGGACATCGCTGATTCTTGATATATTCTCGGGCCGCGCTTCCACGCATGAGGGGCGGCTGCAGGTTGAGCTTGCCGAAACCAAGTATATGCTTCCGAGAATGACCGGCTTCTGGACACATATGTCGCGTATGGGCGGCGGCGGCAGTTCCGGAACCGGCGGCGGCGCTCACCGCGGCGAGGGTGAAACGCAGCTTGAGGTTGACCGCCGGATTTTGCGTAAACGGCTCCATGATTTAGAAAAAGAAATCGATAAAATCAAAAGCCGCCGCGATGTTCAGCGCGTAGCGCGGGAACGCTCGAAAATTCCGATTGTTGCGTTCGTAGGTTACACCAATGCAGGAAAATCAACATTAATGAACCATCTTTCCGGCAGCAATGTTTTAGCGGAAGATAAACTTTTCGCAACGCTTGACCCTGTTTCGCGCAGGGTTAGCTTCGGCTGTGGGGAACTGCTTTTAGTTGACACCGTGGGTTTTATAAACAAGCTCCCGCATGACCTTGTAGATGCGTTCCGCGCCACCCTCGAAGAAGCTAAGCACGCCGATTTGCTTCTGCACGTTGTTGACAGCTCTTCGCCGGAATCAGAAGCGCAGATGAAAACCGTAAGCGAGGTACTTGTGCAGTTAGATGCAGGACATAAACCGATTTTGACTGTGTATAATAAATGCGATGTTTCAGGAGAAACTGTTTCTGAAAGAAACAGCGTCTGCGTTTCTGCCAAAACCGGAACAGGAATGGAAGAACTTAAAAAAACAGTAATACAAAAACTCGCTGAAACGCGCATAGAAATTTCGGTTTTGCTGCCGCTCGGCTCGGGTTCGCTCGTGTCCCGCGTGTATGCAAACGGGCAAGTCACCGGCTGCGAGTATTTAGAAACCGGCATTAAAATTAAAGCTGCTGTGAACTTAGAGGACGCATCGCGCTTACGTGCTGAGGCACTTGAAATATATAGGTAATTTCGCAAGAGGTCTATTTCACAATCGGCTATAAATATGTGAAAGTAGGAGGAAACGAAGCTATTCTCTATTGGTGAAGAAAGGATTTGATGAAAACATGAAAAAATTAAAAGCCGCCGTAATCGGTGCGGGAAGCACCTATACACCCGAACTGATTGAGGGTTTCATTGAATACAAAGATAGCCTGCCGTTCAGTGAATTTTCGCTGATGGATATTGACGAAACACGGCTTGAAATCTTAGGAAACCTTGCAAAACGGCAATTCAAAGCCGCCGGATTTGATTGTAAGACCGAGCTTGTCACTGATTTAGACCGCGCACTTGATGGTGCGGATTTCGTCTTTGGGCAGATTCGGGTGGGAAAGATGCCGGCGAGGATTCTTGACGAGAAAATACCTTTGAAATATAATCTTCTCGGACAAGAAACAACAGGCGCGGGCGGCTTCATGAAGGGGCTGAGGACTGTTCCGGTAATCATGGATATCGCCGGACGTATGAAGCGGCTTTCGGAGCGTGATGCATGGCTTATTAATTTCTCGAATCCGTCGGGAATCATTGCCGAGGCAGTGCTTAATCTCACTGACTTAAAAATGATTGGTTTATGTAATGCGCCGATTAATATGCTTAAAGACTTAAAAGAACAGCACGGTACGGTAGACCCGGACATAGAATACATCGGCTTAAATCACCTCAGCTGGTTCACAGGCACAGAGCCTTTTTACCCGTCATATTATCTTGAATATTATGATAATCGCGAAGAAAAAATCCGCGAATGCATTGAAGCTGAAAAAACCCGCGGCGAAATCTGCCTTGAACTTGAGAAAAAGCTGTTCAAGCAGTTCGCTGACGAGAACTTGTGTATAAAACCGCCGGAACTCGCCGAAAGAGGCGGCGCGCTGTATTCGACAGCGGCGTTATCCGCAGTGAATTCAATTTACAACGATGATAAAGGAATCCACATAACCGCGGCAAGAAATATGGGGGCAGCGCCTTTCATGGCTGATGACGATGTTGTTGAAATCAAGTGCAAACTCGGCAAAGACGGCATAGAACCGCTGCCTGTGAAAACTTACAATGAGCATATAATTAATTTAATGCAAGCGGTTAAAAAATATGAAAAACTCACTGTTGAAGCTGCTTTGGAAGGCTCACGGGAGAAGGCTTTGGCGGCTTTGATTGCTCACCCGCTCATCAATGATGAAAAAGCGGAACCTTTATTAAACGAAATGCTTGAAGCACATAAGCAATATTTACCGAAATTTTTTATGTAGAGTGCGATGCAGGCATCGCACCGCGAAAGGAGAAAACTATGAGCAAATTAATATTGGGCGTTGACGGCGGCGGAACGAAGAGCGCGCTGGCGCTGTTCGATGAAAGCGGAAAGTGCATAAACTTTTCTACCTGCGGAACATTAAACCACGAGTGTATGCCGGGTTCTTTTGAGGAACTTGAAACTGTTTTACCTGATATGGTATTAAATGTACTTAAAAGGTCGGGTGCGGAAATAGACGACCTCGCGTACAGTGTGTTCGGAATCGCGGGCGCAGATACAAAAGGACAGCATAAGGTTATCGCAGATATAATACTTAAGGCGGGAATTGAAAAATTTAAGCTTTACAATGACGCTTTTCTCGGCGTTGCGGCGGGTTGCCCGAGCGGCGTTGGAATCTGTGCAATTAATGGTACGGGCTCTACAATGGCGGCGTTAGATTACAAAGGCAATCCTTTTCAACTCGGCGGAATGGGGCTGTTTACCGATGACTGCGGCGGAAGCACGTGGTACGGCGAACAGGTTATAGGTACGGTTTACAACGCGCTTTTCAAAAAAGCAAGACCGACTATGCTTACCGATTTATTCTTTGAGCACGCCGGATTCACTGTAAAAGAAGAATACTTGGAAGAGCTTTTGGATAAGTTAGACAGTACGGAAATATTCATCAGCGATTTCAACCGCATGGTTTTTGAAGCGGCAAGCAAGGGCGACGAAACCGCGATGGATATACTGCGGCGCTCTGCGGAGCATTACGCGGGCGGAATTGCGCACCTTGCCACGGATATGGATTTCCCGTCTGACAAGCCGCTCCAAGTGGTATATGCCGGCTCTGTATTCGTAAGGGAAAAAGTGAGAATTTTACCGGAGCTTATTGAAAAGCGCGTGGGCGAAATGCTTGACGGGCGCAGCATCGAATTCTTCATGCTTGATACGCCGCCGGCCGCGGGCGCAGTGCTGTGGGCGGCACGGGAAGCCGGATTCAACATCACTCTCGAAAAAATAAAGGAAGGATTACCGAAGTGAGCAAAATGAAAAAAATAATTTTAATGGTGCTGATTATGGGATTACTTTTTACTGCTTGCAAAACAAATGCAGGGGAGGACGCTCCCGATGTCACGAGCGGCGGGTCGCCGGCGGCAGTACCGCCTTCGGCGGATGAACTCGGCGAGATTACCCGCGAAAGCCATCGTATTTCAATTGCAGATAATCAATTTGTGGTAAACGGCAATCTGCCTATTTGGATAAACGGCACGAATACGCCGTGGGACAGTTGGGACGATTTCGGCGGGAATTACAATGCGGAGTTTTGGGACGAGCATTTTGCTGCCCTCGCCGCAAACGGCGTCAACGCCTCGCGTGTGTGGATTAGCTGCAGAAATAATTTCGATGCGATAATAATTGATGAAAACGGCATGATTCACGGCACGACAGATAAATTTTGGGAAGACTTAGATTCTTATTTTGAAATTGCCGAGCGCCATGGAATTTATATAATGGCGACGCTGCTTTCTTTCGACCATTTCAAGGAATACACCGGTGACTGGTCGTGGCTCGGACGCCCGCACCCGCACGAGGCTTGGCGCAAAATGCTGCAATCGGAGGAAACTGTTAATTCCTTCATTGAGCATTATACGTTGCCTTTCATTGAAAGATATAGGGACAATCCGTTCCTTTGGAGTATTGACCTCATGAACGAGCCTG
>JAITFV010000071.1 GCA_031281115.1 Oscillospiraceae bacterium
AAACTGCCGCCGGTTCGCCGATTCCTGTGACTGTGAAAATTCGCACAGGCTGGGACGAGAGCAGTATTAACGTCGTCGAAACCGCGAAAATCTGTGAAGCCGCCGGAGCCGGCGCGGTTACTGTTCATGCGCGAACACGTGAGCAGTTTTATAGCGGTGCTGCAGACTGGAGCAGAATCGCGGAAGTTAAAAAAGCGATTAAAATCCCTGTAATCGGTAACGGCGATGTTACAAGTGCAGAAAAGTGCAGACAAATGTATGAGCAGACCGGCTGCGACTTGGTAATGATTGGCAGAGCGGCTTGGGGCGCGCCGTGGATTTTCAGCTTGTGTGATGATGAAATCACCCTTGAAAAACGCCTTGAAATAATGACACGGCACATCGAACTTTTAATCAGCGATAAAGGCGAGCGGGTCGCGATGAAGCAGGCGCGCGCTCACGTTGCTAAATACTTACGGGGTCTGCGCGGAGCGGCGTTTTACCGCAATCTATGCGCAAGCTTGAATACACAGGAAGATTTTTTGAATCTGATAGAAAAGATACGAAGTGGATAAGTTTGAAAAAGGACTTAATGAAAATATGAAAAAAGCTAAAAGTTTAATGATAATTATAGTCATGATAAGTTTATTTTTTGTCGGCTGCGATGATAAAGAAGACGAAGAAATTATCCTTCCGGATTTAATCGAAGAAAACGAACCGGAACCCACGCCTTTCCCGCTGTTTATCGGCGATATAGAGATTGAAAACAGCCCGGTGCGCATTGTCAGCCTTTCGCCGTCACTATCGGAAATTGTCCACGAGCTGGGCTACGGGAGCAGACTGATAGGCAGAAGCAGTTACTGTGACTTCCCGCCTGTAGTTTTAGAAACTGCTGACATCGGAAGCGGAGCAAATCCCGATGTTGACAGAATCATTTCGCTCTCGCCGAATTTAGTGCTTACAACGATGCCTTTATCAGGTATGGATATGTTCCGCATGGAACAATCAGATATTAGAACGCTGACAATTCCCGCGAGCGCGAGCCTTGGCGATTTAAGAGATACTTACCGCGCTTTGGGTCTTGTATTTGAAGGGCTTTTCACCGGAATAGAAGCGGGAGATAATGCTTTTTCGGGAATATCACAGGCTTGTGACAATACGCAGGTCGTAAACATCGGCAGATTTATTTATATTACAGGCGGCATGAAAGCCGCAACGGGTGACACTCTCGAAAGCTCGGTTTTCTCTTGTTTCGGCGTGAATGTAGCTGCAAGCTGTATAAATTACGACTTTGATTTTGAACTGCTGCTTGAAAACCAACCCGATATAATTTTATTGAACGACATTTATGAAGCCGCCGACCTGCTTGAAGCAGAGTATTTCGCAGAGCTTGACGCGGTTATTGAGGGCAGAATAATTTTTATAGACAACTCGGCATTTGAACGTCCGTCGTCGCGGCTTGTGCCGCTGATAGAGCAGATGCTTATGGATTTTAGGGAGTACATATAGCGAAATTGTAAAAAACTCTCTTGCAGAAAAAATAAGAAAGGTATGTCATTATGGCTGCTTATTTAAACGACATTTTAGACAATATAATAGGCATAATCAGAACAATGGGGATTGTCGATATCCTTGATATCCTTTTGATGTCATACCTTGCATATAAATTATTGAAACTCATCCGCGAAACCAGAGCGGAACAGCTTCTGCGCGGAATTATAGCAATTGTGCTGATTCTGTTTATAGTGAGCCAATTTGAGCTTAGGGTTCTCGGATTTTTGAGCGAAACTTTCTTCAGTATAGGTCTCATGGCTGTAATCGTGATGTTTCAGCCGGAGCTTAGGCGTGTGTTCGAGAAGCTCGGACGGACTAAGGTCGTGCAGACTCTGACTTTCAATACCGCCGACCCGCGAACCGATATGAGCGCGGCAATTGAGCAGATTGCAAGAGCGTGTGAAAAGCTTTCGCGCTCAGCGACAGGCGCGATTATTGTCATAGAGCGCCAAACAAAGCTCGGCGAACAGGCAGACACCGGAACAGTGCTTAATGCTACCGCATCCGCTGAACTGCTCGGAAATATATTTTTCCCGAACTCGCCGCTGCATGATGGCGCAGTAATTATAAGGGAAGGCGTGGTGCTCGCCGCAGGCTGCTTTCTGCCGAAACCGCAGAATGAAGAGTTTATTTCCAAAGACCTCGGGACCCGCCACAGAGCCGCAATCGGTATGAGCGAAATCAGCGACGCGATTGTAATTGTTATTTCTGAGGAAACGGGAATAATTTCAACCGCGGAGAACGGCTACCTGAAGCGGGGATTAGACCGTGCGAAACTTACTCAGATTTTAAATGAGAGAATACTTTCCGGCGCAGAAAACGGCAATGCGAAAATAAAGCAAAAGCGCGTAAAAAGACGGGAAAATAAACCGGCACAAGAATTGAAAGGCTGAGAAGTTTTCATGAAAAAGGTTTTCAAGAATTTTGCGTTATCATTAAAATCAAATATAAAAACGATTGTAACCGCGGTTATTTTATCCGTGGTGATTTGGTTTGCTATTTCGATTCAGATTTTCCCCGATGTTACCGAAACGATTACCGACATTCCGGTTGTAATAGTTCCGCCTGCTTATATGATTGAGAATAATTTGCAGCTTGCGGAGGATTATGAATTTACGGCAAACGTACAAATCCGCGGTAAACGCCGCGAAATCGGAAGGCTCGGCAACAGTGACTTTTTGGCGGAACTTAACCTTTCCGGGGTAACGGAAGAGGGCGAGCATACCGTGGGAATTTTAATAACGACTAATTCTGACTTTGATTTTGAAATAAGCCCCACAAGTCAAACTGTGAGGATAAAAGTAGAAAGAATAGATTCGATAACCCTTGAAGTTGTGCCTAATACAATCCTGATAAGAAATCTTTTGGTTGAGGGAATGCAGATTGATGAAACCGGGGTTACTGTGAGCCCGGCAGAAGTCACCATAAGAGGCGAGAAAACTATAATCGACAGTGTTGCAAGAGCGGAAATCCATGTTCAGCACAACGAAGAAATTTTCTCGACATTTTCGATTCAAGGAGAGCTGAGGCTTTTTAACCGCGAAGGTGTTCTGATTGCGAATCCCGATGTAATTTTTGATAATAATAATTTCATGGTAACTATTCCGGTTCATATGGTGAAAACCTTGGGACTAAATATGGTTGTTGTAGGTGCGCCGAGCAATTTCGATTTAAGCAGCTTAACCTCAAGAATGTCAATTACGCCGGGCGAGCTGACGCTTTCGTCACCTGACACTTCCATTGCTCACAGAAGCAGCTTTGATGTGGGTGAAATCCATCTTTCCGATATTGACATGCAGATGCTTAATAATCCGTTCCGTGATACAATCGCACCGAAACTACCCGAGGGATATAAGAATATTTCGGGTAATGCTTCATTTACGCTGGAATTTACAGGTGTATCGACTTACACGCAGCACAACTTCACTATTCCGCGGGATAATATCACGGTGCTGAACGAGCCGGAAGGTTTCGACATTGAAATATTGACGCGTGAGCTGACGGTTTCAGTAATCGGTCCGGCTTCATATGTTCAAGCAATTTCTTACAGTGATGTAATTGTCACTTTGAACCTGCTTAATTTCCCCGAAGTCACAGACAGTCTTATTGATTTAAGGTCGGTTCAATGCAGGCTAAGGGGTTCGCGGGTACCGGCTTGGGTCGTTGGGAACCCGCAGGTTGACGTAAGTTTTACACGTGTAGAAGAATAGTAGGCTTCTTCGGCATAGGCGGCTGTGAAATCAAATCTGCTGAACCGGGAAAACGTTGTTTCGTAAATTATTAGCGCGGAAAGGACATGGAAAAATGGAAAAAATAAAGGTAACAATCTGCGAACGGGAATTTAATCTTGTAACAGACGATGCTCCCGATATTATAATAAAAGCGGCTGAAAAGGTTGAAGAAAAAATTCTTGAATTCAGCGAACTTAAAATTCGCTCGCAAGAAGAAATGCTTATGCTTGTCGCGCTCAACTTAACGAGCGAGGCAGAAAAAGATATGCTTGCCGTGAAACATGTAATAGGCGAGATGCACAGAAAGATTTCCGCGCTTGAAGAAGAAAAAGCATCAGGACAGCTTTCGCTTTCCGATGACCTTCAAAGTGTAACGCGTGAGCTTGAGCAAATCGCGCAAGTGCGTGACGAGGAAAACGAGCAGCTGCAAAAGAAGCTTGCCGGCTACGAAGAAGATATGGAAATACTCATGAAAGACCGTGAAGCCGAGCTTAAAGAATTGCGTGAGGGCTTCGAGAGCGCGCACAACGAAATGGAAAACATAGCGAATAATAAACATGAAGAGAACGAAATTCTACGTGTAAAAATTTTAGATTATGAAAAACAAATTGAAAACCTCATGAAGGAACGCGAAATAGAGATTAAACGGCTTCACGACGGATTTGATGACGCGGCGAAGGAGATGGCAAACATCGCCGACGTAAAAGAAAATGAAAATAAAACACTCAGAAACACCTTAAATACTTACGAAACTACCTTTGATAATTACGTAAAACTGAAAGAAGAAGAAATCATAAAACTCCGCAAAGAATTAGACGAAATACGGCTCGAACACGAGTCTTTAAAAAGACAGTTCGATAAAAATGTCGGACAGCTTTCTCTTCGCCGGTTATAAAATAATTATGATAGAAATACTTGCGCCGGCAGGCAGCCCCGAGAGTTTAAAAGTTGCAGCAGAAGCAGGCGCTGATGCTGTCTATCTCGGACTTCGCAGCTTCTCTGCGAGAAGAAACGCGAAAAACTTCACAGAGGATGAATTACGCGAGGCGGCAAGAGTATGCCGCCTTTCGGGTATTAATACCGATTCCAATCAGAGATTGGAATCGGGGATGCCGCAGTCTACGGACTGCAGGCGCTGTCGCAACAGCGCAATCCCTGTTTCTGAACAAACAAAGTTTGTTCAGAAACAGTATAAGCTGTACCTTGCGCTTAACACGCTTATCTTTGACCGTGAGTTGCCGGAACTTCGCAGAACTGTGCAAACAGCCGCAGAAGCAGGCGCTGACGCATTTATAATTCAAGATTTGGCTGTCCTGCAGCTTGTAAAAGAAGTTGCGCCCGATGTTAAATATCACGCTTCCACTCAGATGACAATTACGTCTGTTTCCGGCGCGAAAGCTGCAAAAAAACTCGGTTTTTCCCGCGTGGTTTTAGCGCGTGAGCTGTCGCTTTCTGAAATAGCGGAAATCACCCGAAGCATAGATATAGAAACCGAGGTTTTCGTTCACGGCGCGCTCTGTACGAGCGTCAGCGGGCAGTGCCACATGAGCGCGTTTTTCGGCGGCTCGGATTCGGTGAGAAGCGCTAACCGCGGTCTTTGCGCGCAGCCGTGTCGCCTGAACTTCAAGGCGCATAACGCTGATTATATTTTATCGCTTAAAGATTTATCAATTATTAAAAATATGAAAGAACTTGAAAAAGCAGGCGTGACTTCCGTAAAAATCGAAGGCAGAATGAAATCCCCCGAGTATGTAAGTGCGGCTGTCAAAGCGTGTGTAAAAGCGCGCAGAGGTGAGCAATACGATGAAAAAACCTTGCAGGCGATTTTCTCCCGCGGAGGTTTCACGGATGGGTATTTTACAGGCGAAACTTGCGCAATGCGCGGGCATCGCGCCGAAGAGAATAACAGAGGGAGACGAAAATGAGGATATTGGCTGTTGATTACGGCGATGTGCGTACAGGGCTTGCTGTTTGCGATATGACAGAAACCCTTGCTTCACCGCACTCTGTTATTCACGAGCGGAATGAAAATGCACTTATACAGAAAATCATGAAAATTGTTTCCCGGGAAGAAATCGGGGAAATCGTAGTAGGGAATCCTATAAACATGAATAATACCCGTGGTCCTCGTAGCGAGAAGTGCGCGGCTTTTGCGGAAAAGTTAAGAGAAGCCGCGAATGTTCCTGTTTTGCTATGGGATGAACGCGCTACAACCTCACTTGCACATACTTTGTTAAATGAAGCGGATAAAAAAGGAAAAAAGCGAAAAAACGTAATCGACGCGGCAGCAGCAGCGGTGATTTTGGAAAGTTATTTGAATTACAGGAGGAATAAAAAATGAAATACTTCAAAAAGATAGCAGGTGAGCGGGTTTATCTCTCGCCG
>JAITFV010000227.1 GCA_031281115.1 Oscillospiraceae bacterium
CGCCTAACGATTTTATTCATTATCTGCAGCCTTTCTTATCAGTGTACTTATATTCCCAACCCATTCCGGTTGAGCAGTAAGTACAGCTTTCACGGTGAGGGTTTTTAGTACGGCGAATTTTACGGATAGAATAACTGCGAAAATCGTCAAGGCAGGGTTTACATAATATGATTAAATCGTCATTTTCATTGTTTTTTAAGTGTTTCATAAATTTTGAATATCCTTTCATCTATGTAGGAAAACTCGCTGTTTTCCTAATAATAAGGTTATTTTTAAGTCGGTTACTTTCTTAATCGCCGTCCGATTCGCCCGGGCGATGCCACCATTTCCGTTGATGAGCGACGGTTATTTAATTTTAAGGTTCAAAGTAACGTCCTTTGCTTTCGGGGGATTTTACAAAAGCAAGAAATTGGCTTCGGGTTAATCTAATCCATTCGGGATTTTCGCCGCCCAAATGCGGATTTTTCCAAATTAAATAAGTTGTTGATTTCATATCGAAATCCTCCTGTTTGATTTTTTTAGTGAATTAACTTAAAATCAAACAGGCACAGGAGGGGCGCGCGGTTGGTAATAAAACATAAAAAAGCCCTTTCTGCTTTTCAGCTAAGAAAGGACAATGCTTATAAATAAACACAAAAAGAAGCCTTACACATAGCTAAAAAGCTACTTGTAAGGCTTCTACCTCGGACTCCTTAATTCAAGCGTGACTAAGGACAAATCCCGAATTCTCATGCCGGGCGGATGATGCTCTTTACGAAGTATATTAAATTATAGGAAATTGAAAGTTTACTGAGTGTATGAAATTCCGACCGAGTTTCCGCAACATCGGCATTTCACAATCAATATTACGCTTTGACTGTACGGCAGCGCACAGGCTGAAATGCTCATATACGGAATATTCATAAGTGTATCTGCAATTCTGCCTTTATGACATACAGGACATTTTATTACACGGGTTTTAATATTTTCGGTTTGTGTCATCATTATTAACCTCCGGTTTTTACAAGTGTTCAAATCAAACTGTACATTGTGTGCAAAAAATATATACCATATATGGGGTTAGTTCAATAATCCCATATCTTTCAGACGGATTTCCATTGCCTGCTTGGAAACACGGAATAACCTTGCGAGTTCGGTTATTTTTCCGGTTGGTGAATTGGCTGAACGATGAAAAGCCATTTTTACAGTTCCTTTGGGCATTAAAAGATAACTGCTTAACACATCGGCTTGACGTTCTATAATTCTGTCTGATTCCGAGCTTTTCACCGCTTTTGTCATGGCAGCGGTTTCGCCGAGCCGTGTGTATAATTCCTTGTGTAAAATCCAATGAGCGAGTTCATGTGCGCAGGTGTAGCGTAACCGTCCGTCATTACGGCGGTTTAACAACCCTGCATCTATTATAACCGTTCCGGCTTTTACAGGGATTAGCTTGTAACCTTCGTTATTCTCACGCTCATATATGGGAACAAGTGCGTTCTCGAATACTGTTTCGCCTAATATACGTCCGTTATTACGGATATACTGATATTCTATTGAAAGTCCGTATACTTCCTCCATAATATCCTCGACCGGAATAGAAGTAGGTTCACGCAGTAAATCGGGTTCATAACTGCTTATGACGTATCTCGCCTTTGATTCCAAGGTGTTGTTGTAATAGTTAAACATTTTTCCGTCCGTCCTTTCTGCTTCGCTTTTTTAATTTTTCGATAAACTCAATCCATTCCTTGTCGGTAGCATCTACGTCTTTTGCGACACGCAGAGCAATACGGGCATATTCATTCGATGAAATGTATTCCGGCAAATCTTCGGGAACAGCAGTATAGGTTTTTGTTTTCGCCGCCAACTCATACATTAATTCCTGTTCCTCTTTATTAAGTTCAAGTATTCTCGCTATATTCGCCAGTATATCCTCTTTCGGTGCGGCATTTCTGTCGGTTTCGATATTGCTCATATATACAGGCGATATATCCAACATTTCTGCGAATTTCCGCAAGGATATATGCGGTTCTGCTGATAACCGCTTTTTTCTGATAAATGTACCGAAAGTTACTTCATCGTGCATTTCGACCTCCCGCCTTTCTTTGTTCAAAGCTAACTGAACGCTGTTTATCAAGTATAGCACAGACGATATAGGCTTGTCAATAGTTTTTTTGAAAATCATTTTAGGGTGGGGAACAATTTCCCCACCCTGCTGTTTTCTGAATATTCGGTTGGCTTATTTAAGCGAATTTTTATACATGAGGTGTAAGGTATCGGAATAGCGTTTCTTCACGTCTTGCGGAGCAATGACTGTCATTCTGCCGCCGAAGCCGACAATCCACCCGAAAAACGTATTGCTTACCGATACATCTACTTCTGCGGTAAAGTGTTCGCTGCCGTCAACTGCCGTCTTGGTTTTCTCGCCGAAGCGCTCAATGACGGATTGCATCAGTGCGTTCTCACACCGGAGCGTTACTGTCTGCGGTTCACCGTCGAACATCTGGAACACCGACTTGGAATATTCCTCAATGCGGAAGCCTTTGGGCTTCGGAACAGCTTTGACCTCGGTGAGTATCGGGGTTGTTACTCTGTCTATGCGGAAAGTTATAACTTTATCGTGACTGTTGGAGTAGCCGAGAGCGTAGTAATTATCATTATTCCACAGCAGGGCATACGGACTGAACGAATATACCTTACCGCCGTGCTTGGGGATTTTGCGTTTATTTACGCTGTATTCTAAGTATTGGAATGTGATTTTAACACCGCTATTAATGGCTGTATGCAGTAAATCCACTGTATACAGCACTTTTTCATTGACGGACTTGACTTGCTTCTCCACGTACAGACTGCGGTTCAGCTTGTCGGCTTGGTGAACGCTTGTCAGCGTTGACAGCTTTTTTATAAGTGTTTGACTGCGTTTCGTAGAAATAAACTTCGCAGCTTGTACCGCATCCACAAGCAGGGCGAGTTCCGCTAAGTCAAACTCACGGCTTCCGATGAAGTATTGATTTTGAATTTTCCTGTTACAGATTATATCTATGCCGTGTGCCTGCAAGATTTCTATGTCTTTGTAAATCGTCTTGCGGTCAGCGGTTGAAAACCCCTCGGCATTAAGGCGATAGGTGATTTCGGTGACGGTTATGGGGTTTTCCTCGTCTGTTTCATGGATTAGGAGGTTGAGCAGGGTTAAAAGGCGGGATTTTATAGATTTCATAGTGTTTTCATATATCTATTTTTTATTATTTTGGGAAACCATAAACTTGACTTGCTCTGAAACAACTTCCCTTTGCGAATCGCTGAGTTCTCTGTATTGGTTCAATAACAAAAGCTCATCTTTGCTCATAACGCTTGACGGCTTAAATTCAAGCAAGTAATCCGGTGTAACATCAAGAATAGAAGCAATCTTCTTCAAAAGGGCATAATCTGGCTCATAACCTCTGGTTATATATCCGTTCATCGTAGAAAAGGGAATCTTTAATTTCGCCGCCATTTCCTTTTGTGATATTCCTTTTGCTTCGAGCGTTTGTAATAAAACTTCTCCGAATTCCATATCGTACCCCCATTATTAATTAATCTAATTATAAATGGGATTCCAAAAATATTCCACAAAATAACGGATATTCGGCATATTGGTATTGACAATAACGGTTTAACGGTATATAATAAGTTGCAGATACTATGACCGCCCCTGTATAATAGCGATAACGCTAAAACGAAAGGAGCGGTGATAAATGGCTCAATTATACGGTTATGCTCGTGTTTCCACGCGCGAGCAGAATGAAAATCGGCAGCTTATCGCTTTACAAGAGTTCGGGGTTGAAAATAAGAATATCTTCCTCGATAAACAATCCGGCAAGGATTTTAACAGGGAAGCATATCAGAAGCTACTGAGAAAACTAAAACCCGGCGATACTCTTGTAACAAAGAGCATAGACAGGCTCGGCAGGGATTACAACGAGATTTTAGAGCAATGGCGCATTATTACTAAGGAAAAACAGGTTTTTATCGTTGTTCTCGACATTCCCCTGCTTGATACTCGGCAGAAAGAGCGTGATTTAACCGGAACACTCATAGCCGACATTGTGCTTCAAATCCTCAGTTACGTCGCACAGACCGAGCGTGATTTCATTCGCTCACGTCAAGCTGAGGGGATTGTGGTGGCAAAAGCGCGGGGAGTTCAGTTCGGCAGACCGATTATAGAACGCCCGGCGAATTATCAAGAAGTACGGGAAGCGTGGGAACATAAGGAAATATCGGCACGAGAAGCGGGGCGAAGGCTCGGTGTAAATCACATGACGTTTCTCTCTTGGACGGCAAAATAAAATTTTTGGCGAAAAATGTAGACTTTTTTCGCCAGTGACTTTTAACTCGAAAGGTCATAGTATCTAAATCTCGCCAAATCAAGATGCGGTGCGGTCATGTGCGTTTTTTATTGATTTTAAGCGTTTTTACATCACATACCAAGAATTATAACAAAAAAAGGAAGTTTAGTCAAGCCTTTTGGCGAAAAAAGTCTACTATTTTAGCCACACGTGAGTACACATGTGGTATAGCAACGAGGTAAATTTATAATATGAACAATACGCCGTATATCCATACATTCAAAACATCAGAACAATGTTACGTTTAATCGCAATGGTAATTGACCACACGGCACTTGTATTCGTCAGTGCAGAATCGCCGTTATACTTCATTATG
>JAITFV010000183.1 GCA_031281115.1 Oscillospiraceae bacterium
TATAGGCGAGGTCAGTACTATCACGCTCGGAAGCACATCCTTGACTTTTTCAACTTCATCGGTGGTTTTCGCGATAATAGACTGCGCTGTGTCGGGGTCCGGGACGTAAACGCTTCCGCGGTCAGTCTTCTTTACCCCCGCGATAATCGCATCTTCGATTCTCGGGTCAAGCGTGATTACGCGCAGTGAGTTCGCCTCTGCGAAACGCCGCGTAACAGTACGTTTCAGAGCCTGCCTGATATACTCAACGACTATATCCATGTCTTTAAGCACAGAGGTATTCTCGGAAAGCGTTTCAAGTATAGTTTCCATATCGCGGATTGGTATGCCTTCTTTAAGCAGCATAGCGAGTACTCTTTGCAGATACCCTATGCTCACGACCTGCGGAATCAAATCTTCCACCACGCTCGGATTGGTCTGCTTCATATTATCAACCATGGTCTTTACATCCTGGCGAGAGAGGATTTCATGGCAGTACTGCTTTATGATTTCAGCGAGGTGCGTAACCATAACCGAAACAGGGTCAATAAGCGTATACCCCGCAACGTCTGCCATGACTTTCTTGTCCTCACTTATCCAGCGCGCCGGAATCCCGAACGCCGGTTCAATCGTGTCAATGCCGTCAACGGGCGTTGTCACGTCGCCGCTGTCAAGTGCAAGATAATGGTCGGAAAGGATTTCGCCGCGCGCAACTTCCTCGCCTTTTATTTTAATTACGTACTGGTTGGGGTTGATTTCAGGATTGTTTCTCATCCGCACGGACGGGAAGACCATCCCCATGTTCATAGCGAAGTCTTTCCTGAATATAACAAGGCGTTCTATAAAGTTTCCGCCGCTCTTTTCGTCAACAAGGTGCAAAAGGCTGTAACCGAACTCCATCTCAATCTGGTCAACCGAGAGCAGCTTGAACACGTTATCGATGTCGCGGTAGTAGCTCTCGCCGCCCGGCGCTTCGGCGACTGCCTGCTCCTGCTCTTCCTGCTCTTTTGTAAGCATTTCCTGTTCTAAAAGCGTCGCTTCGATTGCCTTCTGCCGCCGCAGATAAAACCCAAGCAGAACGAGCCCGACACCGAGCGCTAAAAGCACCTGCCACGGGAACCCCGGGATTCCCATCAGCGCAAACATAACCATGCCCGCGATAAACATAACCGTCGGGTTCTGCCCGAACTGAGTGCGAAGCTCTAAGCCGAAGCTGCCTGTAGAAGCGGTTCTCGTTACAACCATACCGGTCGCGAAAGCAATCAGAAGTGCGGGAATCTGCGAAGAAAGCCCGTCGCCGACTGTCGCTAATGAGTAAGAGGAAAGAACCTCCCCGAAACTCATGTTGTTGCCGACCATACCGAAAGCCATACCGCCGACGAGGGTTATAATCATCGTAACGATTGACATTATGGCGTCGCCCTTAACGAACTTAACCGCACCATCCATCGCGCCGAAAAAGTCTGATTCTCGCTGGATTTTAATGCGTCTGACCTTCGCTTCTTCATCGTCGATTGCGCCCGCCGCGAGGTCAGCGTCAATCGCCATCTGCTTGCCCGGCATAGCGTCAAGCGTAAATCTCGCCGCAACCTCGGAAACACGTTCCGCACCCTTGGTAATTACCAAAAAGTTCGCTAAAACGAGAATCAGGAATATTATAAAACCAACAACGGCATTGCCGCTCATCACGAAGCTTCCGATTGCCTGAATAATATTTCCCGCCGCTGCGGTTACTTCATTAGCATTAGTGCTGGAGAGAATCAGCCGCGTGGTCGAAATAGAGAGCGCGAGACGGAAAACCGTCGTAATCAGCAGGATTGACGGAAAAATGGAGAACTCCAGCGCTTCGCTTATATAGAGGGTGATGAGCAGTATTATTACGGCTAATGCGATATTTGTGGCTATTAAGAAGTCAACAACCGTTCGGTTGAGCGGAATAATCAGCGCAAGCACGATGACTATAACAAATACCGCGAATACGTTGTCAAGCATTCGTTTAAGCATAAGTGCTCAGGCTTCCTTTCCTTTAAAATTCGTCGTCTTTAAACTCTATTTTCTGTCTGAATGTATCAAGTTCCGATAACAGCTCGGCTATGATTTGAAAAAACTCCTGCGGAATCGGGTTTCCTATCTTTACGCCCGGCTGCCTTTTTTCCGGGTCGCCGTGTAAAGCAAGGGCGAGCGGGCGGTTCTCACGCACTGGAACATCGTGTTCCTCGGCTACTTCTATTATTTTAAGCGCTAATGAATCCTGTCCTTTTGCCACGACAACCGGCGCAAGCATACCCTGGTCATATCTGAGAGCTACTGCATAATGCGTGGGATTTCTGACTACCACGTCTGCGCCGGGAACTTCCTGCATCATGCGGTTGTTGGCGATTTCGCGCTGTTTCTGCTTGATTTTGCTCTTAATTAGCGGGTCGCCTTCGATGTTTTTATACTCGTCCTTAACTTCCTGCTTAGACATTTTCAGTTTCTTCTCATACTGCCACCACTGAAAAACATAGTCCCCCGCAGCAACAAACGAGAAAAGAATAACGATTAAAATTACAAGCGAGAAAATATTTTCTGCCGTGAACGCCACACCCTGAATCAGCTCCATCTGCGGCAGCTTTCTTATATCGGGGAGAAGGTCCATCATACGCGCATAAACGATTGCGACTATAGCTGCAATTATGATTATGCCTTTGATTACATTAACGAACGACTGGATTGAAAAAAGCTTCTTTATGCCGTTAATGGGGCTCAGCTTAGAGAACTTAGGTCTCAGCGGTTTCATCGTGAAGAGTCCTTTTGACTGGAAAACCGAGGGTACAATCGCCGCAAACAGCTTAACAGCGAGCAGGGGCCCTATTATAATCACAACAAATCTTGCAATGTTTATTCCCATCCAGGTGATGAATTCATGATTGATGTTCATTTCGCCGCCGGAGTTGCCGAAAAAGAATCTGATTGCCTCCTGCATCTGTGAAAACATGAGAGGCCCCAGCAGCGACAGCGCGAAGAACATAATTAAAAGGGAAAATGCGGTGTTTACTTCCTTGCTTTGCAATACATTGCCTTCTTTTTCGCGCGCGTCTTTACGCTTTTTCGGCGTGGCTTTTTCGGTTTTTTCCTGTCCTCCGCCCTGTGCCAACTACCTCAACTCCTAAATAAAACTATGAAGAACCGCGTCCATATTTTCCCACATGATTTCAAGAAGCCTGTCTATAAAATCCGAAATCGGGCGCGCAAGTGATAAAATTACAAAAAGCCCGAAAATAATTTTAAGCTGTATGTTTACAACGAAAACTTGAATCGTAGGCACCGCTTTCATGATGACGCCCACACAAACTTCCACAATCAGCCCCGCAGAAATCACCGGCAGCGCGAGCTTCATTGCAAGCGTGAATATTGTGCCGAAGAACATAACCAGGTTGTGAGTGACCGCGAAGGTGTTCCAGGTGAACTCAAAGCCCATAGGAACTATATTATACGACAGCGCAAAGAGCCTGATATACTCGAGATGTCCGTTTGTAAGAAAAAAGTACAGCACAAATATATAGTAGTAAATCGTACCGAAAATCGGCATTTGTATACCTGTGCCGGGGTCCATGACCTTTGCCATCATGAATCCGACTTGCCTGTCTGTAGACTCGCCCGCAAGGATTAAAGCCGTCAGAAACATATTAGTCAGAAAACCGAAAACAAGTCCGAAAAACGCTTCCGCGAGCAGCGTAAAAACAAAGTGCGGGATACTCAGCGGAATAAACCCGGTTGAACCACCGGTTACGGCGAGCAGGCTCACAGCGAATGCGAGCGACATCGCCACGCGTACTCTCATAGGAACATTCTGCCGCCCGAAAATGGGATTAAACGTAAATATTCCGGCGACTCGCGCAAAAACAAGCAGACAGCCGATAAAGTTATAAACTATTAAGTCCCATAATTGTTCCATAATAACCAATTACTAATTAATAATTAATAATTATTCATTATTAATTATTAATTATTCCTTATCTTAGCCCCGTCTGCGACATTGTATCGAAAATGTATTCCATGAACTCAATAATCTGATTTGTCATCCACGGCCCCAGCGCAAGCAGTGCGAGCGTAATTGCTATCGCTTTGGGTACAAAGGTCAGCGTCTGTTCCTGAACCTGCGTCGCCGCCTGTAAGATAGCGACTATCAAGCCGAGAAGCATAGCAAGCAATAACATCGGCAAAGCCAATGAAAACGCGATTCCGATTGCCTGCGTGAATATATCCATTACCAGTTCTTGGGTCATAACTACCTCAATTAACAATTGACAATTGACAATGTACAATTGTTGTGCCGCTTTGCGGCGGTTTATAAATTAAACGATGCCGCGATACTTCCTACCAACATCTGCCAGCCGTCAACAAGCACAAACAGCATAAGCTTAAACGGCATTGAAATCATTGCAGGCGGGAGCATCATCATACCCATCGACATGAGCGTACTCGCAACAACTATATCAATAATAAGGAAAGGTACGAAAAGCATAAAACCCATTTGAAACGCCCTTGAAAGCTCGCTCACCATGAACGCGGGAATCACAACCTCGAAGCCTATTTGCTCATAAAACTCGTCAAGGTCAGAGTCGGTAGTGTTCACGTTTACCTCTATTTGATTATCGGTGCCGAAGGTATCGGATGTGTATATTGTAGCGTTCGCCAAATCAAGGAAGAAAGCCATATTGCTTCTTGTCGTCTGCTTCAGCATGAAGGTTTTGAGAGGTCCTCCGGCTCTTTCAACAGCTTCCCATGTGGTAATCTCACCGTCGGCATAAGGCCGGTAAGCCTCCTGATTAATCTGCACAAATACGGGCCACATCAAAAACATTGTTAAAAACAGCGCAAGAGAAACTATAACTTGGTTCGGCGGGGTTTGCTGCGTCTGCATAGCGTTGCGCAGAAAACTCATGACAATGACAATCCGCGTAAAGCAGGTCATCATCAAAAGAATCGACGGCGCAATCGAAATAACTGTCAGCAGAAGTATAATTTCAAGAGGCTGCGAAGCGTCCACGCCGATTAAATCCATGAGCACGCTGGTTTCGCTCGGAGCGAGCACCGCATCCGGGTTCGCCGCGTCTACGGCTTCCGGAGAGGTGTTTATATTAACGTCAGGCGCGGGTACAAATGGTTCTGTATCAGCCGCAATCACGTTCAAACTAAAAACGACGGAAAATAACGCCGCTGTTAAGGCAAGAGACGCGATAAAACGGATAAAGAGGAGTTTATTCTCCCTGATTGCTTGTTTCATCCGGTTCAACGGTGTTTTCCTCCCCCTCGGGTTTTATTTCCGTCCTTTTATTAGGATTTATGAAGCTGGTTAATATATCGGAAAATTTAATGCCCGCAGGTTTGTCCGTATTATTGCCGCCTGCCGAGCCGAAATACTCCTCCTCACTAACGCTTAAGTCGCAAAGTTTTTCGATTCTTCCCGCGCTTACGCCCACCAGCATAAGTTTACCGCTCACGCTGACGACAAGCAGCGAAGAATCTCTGCCCGTGTTCGCCCTGTCAATGATTCGCAGCTTGTTGCCGCTTGCCACTGCTTGCATCTTGGTTACTTTCCGCAGCATCCAAAACATAAAAAGTATTAACCCTATTATGCCGGACAGGGAAAGTACGAGCCGTATCAATTCCATAAAATTCTCGTTTCCGTTTAATGTAGGGACGAACGACATTTATCCGCAGACGATTACAAACCGCCCCTACCGCGCCTCTACATAGTTAGTTTACCTATGTAGATTAACCGAGAATTTTAGAAACAGTTTGCAGGATTCTGTCCGGTTTGAAAGGCTTCACAATAAAGTCAAGCGCACCCAGTTTGATAGCCTCGACAACCATCGCTTCCTGCCCCATAGCGGAACACATAATGATTTTCGCTTCAGGATATTTGCCTTTAATTGCAGCCAGCGCCTCAATTCCGGTCATGTTGGGCATGGTGATGTCCATGACTACGAGGTCGGGTTTTTCCGCCTCATAAACCTGCACGGCGATTTCACCGTCTGCAGCTTCAAGAATCGCGGTGTAACCGTTCTTGGTCAGTGTGTCCTTTATGAGCATTCTCATAAAAGCCGCGTCGTCTACCAGTAGAATTTTCTTGTCCATGTGTTACCTACTCCTTACCTAATGAATCCATAAATTTAGATTTTAATATTTCAGTGATTCTGACCGCGAAGTTATCGTCTATTACCACAACGTCGCCTCTCGCAATCAGATTGCCGTTGACTACTACATCTACAGGCGCGCCCGCCTGCCTTTCAAGCTCAATTATTGTACCCTGCGTAAAGTCGAGAATATCTTTAACCTTGCGCTTAGCCGTTCCTATTTCCACGGAAATCTGTAAGGGTACACCCATAAGCAGTTGCAGGTTTTCTCCCTGGTCGCTCTGCAGATTAAAGTTCGGAACCTCAAACTGATGAAGCTGAGCATTTTGTATGTTTACAGACGGCTGCGGATATCCGTAAGCCGGCGGCGGGTATGCCCCGTAGCCGGGCGGCGCGCCCATCTGCTGCATCATCGGCTGCTGCGGCATCATCATCGGCTGTTGCGGCGGCATCATCGGTTGCTGCGGCGGCATCATCGGCTGCTGTGCCTGCTGTTGTGCAGGCTGCTGCGGGGGCGGAGCGGCTGCTGCTGCGGGGGCGGGTTTCGGCTCAGGCTCGGGTTCCGGCTCGGGGCTCAGCATTTTATCACAGATAATCTGCGCTAAATCCGCGCTCATAACCGAAACAAACTCTGATTTTATCACGCCCTCTATGGTGATATCGAAGGTAATCGCAATCACTTCTTCATCCGTATCATAATCATGAACTTCAGACAACTTGATTTCATTCATTATATACGGCGTGGGTACCGAAATATCCACGTGCATCCCGAGGAAATTCGACAAAGCGGTTGCGGAGGAGCCCATCATTTGGTTCATGACCTCGCTGACTGCACTGATGTTCAGCTCGTCGAACTCAAAGTCCGGCGTAACCTCCAGCGGCTGACCCATGAGCTGATTCAGGATTAACTGAACATCGTCCTGTCTCAGAATCATCATGTTAGTGCCGGATATGCCTTTGATATAAACTATTTTCACGCATATCGCAGGCTCAAGGGATTCCTTGCGTAGTTCTGCGGCTTTTTGCACGGATACGCGGGGAGTGGTAATCCACACCTTGGCGTTCAGCAATTCCGATGCGGCTGTCGCGGCGTTACCCATACTTATGTTCATAACTTCCGCTATTGCATCTTTTTGCAAATCCGTAAATTCTACTGCAGCCATATTATGCGGTCTTCCTTTCTCTTCGGATAATTGTCAATTGCCCGTTGCCCTCTGTCAATTGTTCGTCACAGCTCTATCCCGAAGATGTTTTCTATTTTTACAGCTTTTTTATTATTAAACACACCCATTTTGCCGTCAAACCACTTTTTGCCGCCGACATTAAGGATAATATTGCTGTCTATGCTCTTTCCGAGAGGAATAATATCACCCTGCTGAAGCCTCAGCACATCTAACATATCAAGGTCAACCTCGCCGAGTACGGCTTTTATGTCTAATGCGGTATGTGTTACGCCGTCTAATATGTTTACTTTGCGTTCCTTTTCCCTGCCAACGTCTATTTTGCGTCCGGTCCGGGTCTGTCTTGTTGTATACTTCTGCATGATTCCCTCAAGACCGATTGCGGGCATACAGATTGTTATTAACGCCTTGGTTTCAATCACCATGATTTCCAGCATGACGATAATCATCGTGTCGTCGTGTCCCATTGATGAAATGACCCTTGAGTTGGTTTCCATTCGTTCGAGTTCGGGTTCGATTTCAACGTAGCTCGCCCACGGTTCTTTCATTAGCCCGAGGAAGTTTCGGATTAGGTTTTCCATGATGCTTACCTCAATTTCGGTAAACTCACGCTCCCCGGTATCCAAATGCTCGCCTTTACCTCCGAGCAGGCGGTCTATCATAATATATGTCAGCGTATTCGACAATTGTACGATTAGATTTAAGTCCTCGACTTCGTCATCTTTAAGTTTAAGCTCCGCCATCCCCATCATTACGTAGTCGGGCAGCGCGTTGTTGAACTCAAAGTATTTCTGCTCCTCTACAGAAACAAGCGAAACCTTGCAGTAAAGCCGCAGTAAACCTGTCAAATAGGACGAGAGCAACCTTGAATAATTATCGAAAATACTGTCGAGGGTTTTTATGCGCTCTTTTGTGAACTTCTTCGGTGAACGGAAGTCGTACTCCTTGATTTCAAGCGGCTTTTCGGACTCTGCGACTATAGGCTCGCCCGAACTCGCGTTGCTTAGCATGGCGTCTATCTGCTCTTGAGTTAATACATCCGCCAAACTAAACCACCAACTTCCCAATGTACAATGTACAGTTAATAAAATTTATAAGCTGTTAATAAAAACTTAAAGTGCATCAATTGTTCATCGTTAATCGCTGACTGTTAATTGTTCGTCCCCGTTGCCGTTTTCGCCGTTAGCGGAAGGGGTGTACGGCTGCGCGAAATCTGTGTCACGAATGGTTGTGAAGCCGCCTGCCGTAGGCCCTACCGCCGTTCCGCCGTGACCTCCCTGCGGTGTGCTGCCTCTGTAACCATATCTTTCGATGAGGTCGCCGAGTATTCCCGCGACTACGCTTTCAATCGGCGTTCCCGGGGGTTCCAGTATTTCTCCCGTAGCGTCTACATCGAACATAGGATTGTTGTAATCAAATCTTGTTATATCGTCAACGAAGCGATTTTCTTCTTCGGTAAGGTCAATGCGGTTAATAATTATTTCAACGCGGCGGTTCGCGGCAAGTCCGTCGGGAGTATCATTATCTGCCTGCGGCGAATGCTGCGCGAAGCCCTCAACTACAAACTTCTCGCTTGCAACCATTCCTCTGACCGCGATAAGCTCGCCATTGATAATGTATGTAATCTCTACATCGTCAAGATATTTCACTACCGTGGATGCCCTGAGCGAGGATAAATCCCAATCATCCATTCCTACGCCTGCTATGCCTATATCGGCTGTATGTCCCTGAACCTGCACCGAACGTATCCATTCCTGAACTTGACTTATTGACGGTGAAATCACGTCAAGCACTCGTCTTCCGGCAGCGTTAAGCGCATAGCTGTTCCCTGCGAATACAACATCGCCCTCAAGAACCACCCGGATTAAGCCGGGTCTCGGGTAAATCTGAACGCCCTGCAAGCCTTCCTCATCAATTAAATCGGCAAGCGTGTTATAAAGCGCGTCGAAAGCGGAAGGTTCATTCGTTCTGCCCGGAGGGTTGCCGTCCTGTTCGCCGGGTTCCTGCGGAGGAATATCGCTGTTGCGGTCTTGTCCTGTCTGCTCCATCGGTGCTTCGGGCGCCCTGCCGACTACAACGTTGACATATCTGCCTTGTGTATTGAACGCTTGCAGGATATATTGAAACCTCGCCTCTTCTTGGTTGGAAGCCGAATAAAGCATTACGAAAAAGCAGAACAGCAGCGTAACCATGTCTGCATACGTCGCCATCCAGTCGTCAAGCCCTTTTTTGATAATCGGACCCTTCTTTTTCTTTGCCATGGCTTCCTCCTTTCAGATAATTATAACATATTATAAAGTAAATTGCAATTGTAAATTTTGCTAATTTTACAAATAAGTGCTTTTTATTTTATATTATTATTTTTTGTTCTTATTTATTTCGCTTTTCCTTTGTCCGGGTCGCCTCTTCCCGTCCTTGGCAGCATGAATTCTAATTTTTCTTGGATAAAACGCGGGTTCGAGCCTGCCGCAATCGCCATAACGCCCTCTATTATTATATTCATGCAAAGCTCCTCGTTACCGTGGGCGTTGCGGAGCGCACTTTCGAGCGGCGCGCAGATTACGTTCGACATGATTGAGCCGTATAATGTCGTGATAACCGCGGTCGCCATCTTGGTTCCCATCGCTCCCGGGTCCTCGCCCATTACCTGAAGCATCGATACAAGCCCTACAACCGTACCCATCATGCCGAACGCGGGCCCGAAAGTAACGCCCTTAGCGAAGAAGTCTGCGCCCTTTTGGTGGCGTTCCGCGGTGTGGTCAACCGCGCTCTCGAGCATTTCGCGTCCCTTGTCGGGGTCGTTGGCGTCAACTATGAGCATGAGTGCCTGCTTCATGAACGGGTCTTTGGCGTTGTTTGCACTTTCCTCAAGTGCGAGCAGCCCCTTGCTTCTTGCGATTGTCGCGTATTCCACGAGTTCTTTTATGTACTGTATGGGGTCGAATTTCGGCGGGAATATCGCAAACTTGAAGTATTTCCCCACGCTTTTCATCTGTGTGGGCGTAATCGTCGCAAACATCGCAAAAATCGAACCCACCACAACTACGAATAAGGAAGCGGCATCTGCGAACCAGATGAGCTCGCCGGCAATAAGTATGGATATAATAATTGCCGCAAACGAGCCTATCCAACCAATAATAATGGTAATATTCAAAACTAACCTCCAAGAATTAATTAATAATTAAAAATTAATAATTAATAATTAATAATTTTTGTGTCGCTTCGCGACGGTTTTTCCTTGTTCATTATTCATTATTCATTGCGCGCCTGCGCGTCTGCCGGCGAAATTCTACAGTTTTTTTCATTATTTCGCTGAGCGATTCGGCAACAATGTAGGTATGTCCGTTATTCATCTGTATAATTGTGTCGGGCGTTTCATACGCCGTTTCTATGTGCTGCTCGTTTATAAGGATTTGCTTGCCGTCAAGTTTAGTTAAAACAATCATATTTTAGGCACGTCCTCTTTTCATAAAATCTCTTTGAAACAGCGTTTTGGGCGTTCCGCTAAGATTCTGTCACAAACTTTTCCGCTTGTCCTTTATATTTTTTCTTGTGAGCGGGGGTTTTGAATCCCCCGCTTCACAAAACTAAATTATTAAGTATAGTACTCTTACAACCTTTTATTTCTCAATTCCGGTTATCTCTTGAGGTTAATCAGCTCTTCCAGCATGGTGTCGGAAACGGTGATAATCCTCGAGTTCGCTTGGAATCCTCTCTGCGTGATAATCATGTTTGAGAATTCCTCGGAGAGGTCAACGTTCGCCATTTCGAGCGCGCCGGAAACCACTTCTCCCGCTCCGTCATCGCCCGGGATTTTAACTTCCGCGGGACCCGAGGATAGCGACGCTTTGTAGTACGAGGTTCCGAACTGCTGTAAGCCGTTGGCATTCTGAAAGATTGCAAGGTCAATACGTCCGAGCAGAAGCCTGCCGTGAACTGCGTGTTCGCCGTAGATTATACCGCCGGAGTCAATAAAGACGAGGTCAAGGTCGCGAGCCGACTGCGCCCCCGCAAAACGCCCGTTTTCCATTACAACCGTGCCGCCCAGCGACTGAATCACGGAGCGATAGAAGTTGTCCTGTCCTCCGTAAAGGCTGATTCTCCTCGGAATCGTTCCGATTGCATCGGATAGCGGGTGAACGGTAACAGCATAATTAACTGAAAGTCTGCGGTTTTGGTTTCCGGATTCGGAATCCCACGGGCTGGTAGCATCATCGGGGTCTATTCTCACCATGCCTGCCGCCGCATTAATCGCGTCCTGAATCATGTCGTTGGTAACGGCTGCGCCTTCTCTGATGGTCAAAGTAAGCACATTCTGCGACCATTGCGCACGAACTGCGGGTGCATCGGCATTGTTAGTGGTTCTCATGGCAATTTCAAACGCATTTGCATGGACTCCGGGTGTCGCTGCGGTAAATGTTATTCTCCCGTTATCGCCGAAGTTAAAGAAGTTGCTTGCTTCAATCGGGCTTGTGGTTTCGGGAAGATTGCTGAAATCAATATTTATAGGGAGTACGCCGACGCCCGGGTCTACGCCGCCCGCTTGAATCGCCGCATTGACGGCAGTTTGGAAGCCGTTCGGGTCTCTGAAATCTGACGTGGGGTTAGCAGCGGGTTCAACAGCATCGGTAAGAGGAATAAGGTCGGGAGGGTCGGGGAGGGTGGCGTCGGGGTCCTGAGCAAGAAGCTGAGCAACAAGAAGCAGAGCAGCAGGAAGCGGAACAGCAGGAACTCCGTCAGCCGCCGGTCGATATTAGCGAATGCGAAAACGCATTCGTTCGTGTGATATCAGTGGTCCAGACAATCCACAGTGGCGCATCGAGACGGCTATTCCACATACGCGGTATCCTATAACTCGTACGTGCCATCGAAATTATGGAGACGGTATTGTGATCGACCTTGATGAAGTATGGACAGGCGTGAACTTCATTAGTTGTACAGCCACATAAGATTCGGGACGGGCGAAAGAAGGCGTTCACGCCCCCTACTACACGGGTGAGGGCTGTCAATTTTTCCAGTTTTGCTGATGAGCAGGAAAAATTATCGCCGCAGGTCTAAAGTGCCGATAAAAAGAAAAAGGCTCTACCCCGGAAGCGGGTTGACGCATACGAGAGCTTCGACCAGCGAGCGTAGCAGGGCGTTTCCTCGTTGTCGTACATTGTGTACAAACTGAAAAAAGCCGACATAACTCGGCAAACGTTCCTGCGAAATCCCCCGATGCGGACGCAACCAACTCCGTAACAACGACCAAAATCCCTCCATCGTGTTCACATGCACCTCATGAAATCCATCGCTATCCTCGTCCCTAGCATACTCGCCCGCTCCATGACACACCGATTTGTGTTCGTAACCCCACTCCGTCAGCCGACCATAAATGTTGTACTCGTCCGTATTGATCAGCGTTCCCGGCTTGATAAACTTCTCGATGATGGGTTGGATCGTCGCCTGTTGCACATTCTCCAGCATGCGTAACACCACTTGACCGCCACGCTGAATCATTCCAAAAATCGGCGGCTTGTCCGTGGCTGCCGTGCCGCGACCTCGTGGTCCTTTGAGTCGGCGTTTTCGTGCCGTTCGCCCTTTTTTTTAACAGACTCCGGGTGTCCTTTATGACCCGCAATCACATACACTTCATCACATTCAACTGTGCCTTCAAGCGTGATGGTCGGCTCTTGGGCGACGATGCCGTTGCGAAGAATCGTTGTCATTTCTTGAATAGAAGTCTCATTCAGTTCCAGTTCGGCGGCAATCTGACGATTGGAAAGGTTTAAGCCCATGAAATAGAGACAGAGCATCCAGACGGAGAGTGGTTGATGATGTCCGGCGAAGACCGTTCCGGTCAGGTCGTCGAAGGAGCGGTTACACATGCGACAGAGATACCGTTGTCGATCTGATTGTGTTTCATCAGAACCATTTTTGACGACTGCGGTGGCGTGGCAGTGGGGACATTCGACACCATCTGCCCAGCGAAGTTGGCGAACCATGGCGTAGCACTTGGCATTATCGATCAATCCGTGAATGTTCAGACGCATCGTGTTGTCTGTTTTACCCAAAATACCTAACTTCGTGAATGCTACTGATTTTGAGCTCTTCACGCAACGTCAACCCGGAACGAAAGAAGAGCCTTGGTTTTTTTGGCAAAATTTACCCAACGTAACGGTTTTTCCGGCGTATTAACGGTGTCCATTCACCATTTTTTTGCCTACACGGAGGTTTTCCATGCCTGATTCATCGTTACAGTCC
>JAITFV010000192.1 GCA_031281115.1 Oscillospiraceae bacterium
AAAAAGAAACCCCTCAAAAGTGTACAATTTGTGCATAGAAAAGTGTGTTAAAAAATGGTATAATTAAAAAGGTACAAAATCCACCATTTATAAAGGAGTCAAAGCTATGAAAAAGCGCATTTTATCTATTTTTATTACGCTGGCGATGCTCGTTTCGCTTGTTACAGCGATGCCGGTGACGGCGAGCGCAACTACACATTCCACTCCCGCAGGGTTCAGCGACAACGACTATCAAAAGTTGGTCACGTTTGCGCTGCAAGGGGATAATTTGGAGAAGTTAGGCTGGAATCTCTCAAGCCCCGCAGATTGGAAGGGGATTACGTGGAATGACGAAACGCCGAGCAGAGTTAAATTAATAGACTTTAACTCAATGAATTTAACAGGAAACCTCGATTGTTCGGGATTCACCTCGCTCTTAGAAGCGAATTTGCGTGTCAATAGTATTTCCTCGATAAATCTGTCGGGGTGCGCCAAGTTAGATTTCTTAAACTGTTTTGACAATAATCTTACTTCGCTTGACGTGTCAGACAGTCCTTTAATTGAATTTTTGATTTTTAGTCAAAATAATATCCCCTCGGTTGACTTGTCGAATAACAATGGGGTAACGTGGCTTATGGCTTATGACACGGGGCTTGAAAACTTAAAACTGTCTCCGACTGCTGCTATAGAAACCGCATACTTATATGACAACAATCTCACCGACATATCAATGTTCGAGGACTTGCAAAAACTTGAGGACTTAGACGTGAGTAACAATCTTCTTGACTTAAACAGTTCTGCGGTGCAGTCCTCTATTACGAAAATTCAATCAATAATCAACGCAAACGGCGGTACGTTTCAATATACGCCGCAAAGAAGTGAAACGCTTTGCCCCGATTGCGGCAAAGAGCCTTGCGATTGCCCCCCTGAACCTTGCCTTGATTGCGGCGAGTTCCCTTGCGATTGCCCCCTCGCCTCTATACCTATATCAAACAGAGAGGAACTTTTAGCAATTGATGATAATTTAAGCGGGGACTACCACCTGACTGCCGATATTGATTTGGCAGGTTCGCAATGGACACCGCTCGGAACATTTACAGGAACATTAGACGGACGGGGTCATGTAATAAGAAATCTTACGATTACCAGTACCGGCTTTGGCTGGAATTATGGTTTATTCACCAGAATTGACGATGCAGAAATTATAAATCTCGGATTTGTCGGTACTAATATTAATGTTTCGGCGAGAATGAATATGTTTACTCCTCCCGGCGGTACTGTAAGCAGAAGCGATATGAGAGCCGGAGCGATTGCAGGAATTGCAAATGACTCAATAATTATGAATTGTTATAATACGGGAAATATAGCCGCGAGTGCCAGTATGGGCGGAACGACTATTTCTACTGCGTATTCCGGAGGGCTTGTCGGGCAAGCCAACCGCAGCTTCATAACAAGTTGTTACAATTCCGGAAATATTAATGCAATAGCAAGAGCTTCTTCACGGACTCTTTCTTGGCCGCAAATCGGCATCCAAAATCCAAATTTTGCTTCTGCGAGAGCGGGCGGAATTGTCGGGTCTTCAAGCTCTGTAATATTTAATTGTTACAACAGAGGAAATATAAGCACTCACAGCTCCACGGATGTTCCCATAGGCAGCAACGGATATGAATCTCTTGCGGGCGGGATAGTCGGTTTTTCCTCGGGTCCTATATTGAACGTCTATAATACCGGAACATTTTCAGCTGCTTCATCATCGACGTCGTCTCCCAATGTAATGGGGAGAGGAATCGCAATTTTGGCTGACGAAGAGGTTTCTGTAACTAACGCTTTCAATAACCCTACCGCAGCAACTGTTTTCACAGGCTTTGACATGACAGTGGTTTGGGGGATAGTCAGCGGTCATAATAACGGACTTCCTGTTTTGCGCGGGATTCATCCCGGACCTTTTGTAGGTGAAAACCCGCCCGCAACCTATGCTGTTACCGTTTCAAGCGCAGGAACAGGCGCAACAGGCGGCGGCAACTTCGTGCAGGGTGCAACTGTAAACATAACAGCCGGAACACCTCCCGCGGGTATGCAGTTCAGCCGCTGGAGCTCGACAAGTGCGGGGGTAACGTTCGCGAACGCGAACAGCGCAAGCACGAGCTTTGTGATGCCTGCGAATGCAGTGACGGTTACGGCGAACTTTGTGCCGATACCGGTGGTGACGGGTGTAACGGTAAGCCCGAACGGAATCGAAGTGCAAATAGGTACAACGCAGCAATTTACTGCAATAGTGCAAGGCACAAACAATCCCGCGCAAGCTGTAACTTGGAGAGTTGAGGGCAACAGCCACGCCGGAACCGCTATAAACAACAGCGGCTTGCTGACAGTACATGCAGACGAAGCTACAGGCTCGTCACTTAGAGTAATCGCAACATCAGCAGCAAATACGGCGATATCCGGTCATGCAGAAATCATAATAACCGAAGAAGAACCCAATAATATAATGCTCATCAGCATAACCTCACCGTCAGCGATTACACGCCCGCACGGCACGGCAAAAACCGCAGAAGCTCTTAATCTTCCCGCGCAGGTTACAATTGTTACAAGTGACGGCGATAGGCAAGCACATGTAACTTGGGTTTTAAACGATGATACACCGTATAATCCCGCATTAACAAACCGTCAGGATTTCACCGTACACGGCGCGATAAGCTTGCCCGAAGGCGTTATTGCTGACAATATACCGTTCACAGTCAGCGTTTCTGTTACAGTCAGCGCAAGAACGAACAATACAAGTAACAGCTCGGGCGGCGGTGGCGGCGGAGGAGGAGGTAGCGGCGGAAGCACCAACACCGCAACAACTCCGTCAGCAACAGTAACCACAGGCACAAGCACCTGGACTGTAACGAATATTCCGCGCACTGCCTTGACCTCTTTGGCTCTCAGTGCGGAAATTCCTGTAAACCAAGTCAGAATCCCGACCGGCGCGACAGGCAGCACAACCGTAAGCGTGGGCGCAGATTTCGCAGGTCAAAACGCGGTTTTAGTGAAATTCAATGCAGAAACAGAGCAGCTTGAGTTTGTATCAGCCGCGACAATCGGCGCAAACGGCAACGCGAGTATGAATATTACTCAAACAGGGGATTTCTTAGTACTGACGTTCAAAACCGGCGATATTACAGGAACGGGCAAGGTTGAAACAGCGGATGCGCTGGCGCTTCTGCGGCACGTTGCAGGGATTGCGCCGCTCAACCCTATTCAGCTGTTCATAGCCAACGGCAAAGCTGACGACAACAGCACAGCAGACGCAATGCAAATCCTTAGATATGTTGCCGGAGTAATCAACAGAATTTAATATACTTTTATTTTCACTTATATACTCGATTAACTTAAAATTCTATAAATTTTAAGTTAATCGAGATTGCGCTGTCTGTGGACAGCGCCCGCAAACCGCAGTTTGCGGAAACCCCTTTAACTTTAAAATATTATATATTTTAAAGTTAAAGGACTATAACATAAATTGGTTGACTATTCTTCCGATTTATGTTATAATATTTTCACGTCTATTAAAAAATGGAAATATAAACTCAAGGAGGCTTAATCAATGGCAAAAAGGAAAATCACGATGATGAAAGGCAACACCGCTGCGGCGCACGTATCCTACGCATTTACGGAGGTAGCGGGAATTTATCCTATTACCCCCTCGTCAGACATGGCGGAAGAGACCGACAGCTGGGCGGCGAAAGGCAAGAAAAATATGTTCGGCGACACGGTTAAAGTCGTTGAAATGCAGTCGGAAGCAGGCGCAGCGGCAACTGTACACGGTTCGCTGCAGGCGGGCGCGCTCACCACTACCTACACGGCGTCACAGGGCTTGCTGCTCATGATTCCGACGATGTACAAAATCGCGGGCGAACTGCTCCCGAGCGTAATTCACGTTTCAGCGCGCGCGGTTGCCGCTCACGCGCTCTCGATTTTCGGCGACCACAGCGATATTAACGCCTGCCGTGCGACAGGTTACGCGATGCTCGCTTCCACAAATCCGCAGGAAGTTATGGATTTGGGTGCTGTTGCGCACCTTGCAAGCCTTAAGGGGCGCGTACCTTTTGTACACTTTTTTGATGGTTTCAGAACCTCGCATGAAATGCAGAAAATCGAGGAATGGTCTGACGAGGACTTAAAAGAACTCGCAGACATGGCTGAAATTGACGCTTTCCGCTCACGCGCTCTCAACCCCGAGAAGCCTGTACTCCGCGGAACAGCGCAGAATCCGGACATCTTCTTCCAAGCTAAAGAAGCCGCGAACCCCTACTATGATAAGATGCCCGAAATCGTGCAGGGTGTTATGGATAAGGTAAACGCCAAAATCGGCACAGACTACAAACTTTTTAACTACTACGGTGCGCCCGATGCGGAGCAGGTAATCGTTGCTATGGGCAGTTCCTGCGATACGATTGAAGAAACGATTGATTATTTGGTATCTAAAGGCGAAAAAGTCGGCTTGATTAAAGTAAGGCTGTATCTGCCTTTCGCGATGGATGCGTTTGTGGGTGCTATTCCGGCTTCCTGCAAGAAAATTTCTGTCCTTGACAGAACGAAGGAACCCGGCTCAATCGGCGAACCTCTGTATCTCAGTGTTGTAGCGGCTCTCAAACAAACCGGAAAGTTTGCTGACGCTGCTGTTTACGCGGGAAGATACGGTCTCGGCTCGAAAGACTTCAACCCCGCTTGTGTAATCGCGGCTTACCGCAACAGCGACAAAAAGCGCTTCACAGTCGGTATTAATGATGACGTGACTAATCTGTCGCTCAAAATCGACGAAAACCCGAATACAGTTCCCGAAGGGACAACAAGCTGTAAATTCTGGGGAATCGGCGGCGACGGTACAGTTTCGGCAAACGAAAACTCCACTAAAATCATCGGCGCGAACACCGATAATAAGGTTCAGGCGTACTTCGCTTATGACTCGAAGAAAGCAGGCGGCGTAACAATTTCGCACCTGCGCTTCGGTAAAGCTCCGATTAAATCCACATACTTTATCACAAAGGCGAACTTTGTCGCCTGCCACAAACCCGACTATGTAATGAAATACGATATGGTTAAAGATATTCTCCCGGGCGGCACTTTCCTGCTTAACTGCCAGTGGACGGCGGCAGAGCTTGAGGACCATCTCCCCAACAGAATCAAGTCGCATATCGCGAAAAACAACATCAACTTCTACATCATCAACGGCATTAAAATCGCGGGTGAAGTCGGGCTTGGAAACCGCATAAGCACTGTTTTGCAGTCGGCGTTCTTCAAACTTGCGAATATCATTCCGATAGATGATGCAATCAAGCACATGAAGGAAGAAATTCATAACCAATTTATCTCCAAAGGTCAAAAAATCGTTGACATGAACTATGCAGCTGTTGAAGCCGGCGCAAATGAAGCAAACATCGTAAAAGTTGAAATTCCCGCTGCTTGGGCTTCCGCGGGCGATGACTTTGAGCTTCCGAAAGCCGATTCCTCCGGCAAGCGCAAGGAAGTTGAAGACTTTGTAAACAATATCTTAATTCCTGTAAATGCTTATCGCGGCGCGGATTTACCCGTTTCGACATTCGCGAAAGACGCAGACGGAACTTTCCCGCAGGGCAGCGCGGCTTATGAAAAGCGCGGCGTTGCGGTTGATGTTCCCGAGTGGATTTGCGATAATTGCATCCAGTGTAACCAGTGCGCGTATGTTTGTCCACACGCTATTCTCCGCCCATATATCCTTACCGATGCAGAAGTTGCGGCGGCTCCCGCAGGCCTCACCTGCAAAGACGCAACAGGGCTCCCCGGCTTCAAGTACACGATGGGCAACTCCGTGCTTGACTGCTACGGCTGCGGCGTTTGCGTAAATGTTTGCCCTGCAAAGGAAAACGCGCTTGTTATGAAACCTTTAGAAACTCAGCTACAACAGCAGAATTTGTTCGCGTATCTGTATGATTTACCTGAAAAACCGGAAACCCTTGAGAAATTCAAGGAAACCTCGGTCAAAGGCTCGCAGTTTAAGCAGCCGCTCCTTGAGTTCTCGGGTGCGTGTGCGGGTTGCGGTGAAACGCCGTACGCGAAGCTTGTTACTCAATTATTCGGCGACAGAATGTATATCGGCAATGCGACCGGCTGTTCCTCCATTTGGGGCGGCTCGGCGCCGGCAACACCATACACGGTCAATAAGGAAGGCAAAGGTCCGTCATGGGCGAACTCTCTCTTTGAAGACACTGCCGAGTTCAGCTACGGTATGTTCTTAGGTCAGCAGGCTGTTCGCGACAGGCTTAAGAGAAAGACCGCAGACCTCATCGCAGGCGATTGCAAACCTGAAGTTAAAGCGGCGGCGCAGAAGTGGATTGATACCTACTGTAACGGCAGTGAAAACGCTTGTGCGGCAAAAGCGTACATCGCGGCTCTCGAAGCTTGTGACTGTGCGGCAGGTAAAGAAATCCTTAAAGATAGGAACTTCCTTGCGAAGAAGTCCGTATGGGCGTTCGGCGGCGACGGCTGGGCTTATGACATAGGTTACGGCGGTCTTGACCACGTTCTCGCTGAAGGACAGGACGTGAACCTGCTTGTATTCGACACTGAAGTTTATTCCAACACAGGCGGTCAGGCTTCTAAGGCGACCCCGCTCGGCGCAATCGCGAAATTCGCGGCGAACGGCATGAATACCAAGAAGAAGGACTTAGCGGCAATCGCAATGCAGTATGATTATGTTTACGTAGCGCAAGTTTCGATGGGTGCAGACATGAACCAGTGCATTAAAGCTATGGTTGAAGCTGAAAATCACCCCGGCCCGTCAATCGTAATCTGCTACGCTCCCTGCCGTGACCACGGAATCAAGGGCGGGCTTGCAAACATGATTCAGATTGAGAAGGCGGCGGTTGAGTCCGGTTACTGGCACCTGTTCAGATACAATCCGGGATTGGTTGCTGAAGGCAAATCGCCTTATACGCTTGACAGCAAAGCGCCGACGGCAAGCTACAAAGATTTCTTGATGAACGAGGTCCGTTACAACTCGCTTATGCGCCAAAACCCCGAAAGAGCAGAGAAGCTGTTCGATAAGGCTGAAAAAGACGCGAAGAAGAAGTACGATAATCTGGTAGGGCTGATTGAATATTACAAGGTATAAATAAAATTAAAGGGTGCAGCTTTTGCTGCACCCTTCAATTGACTTACAAACAAATTTGTGTTATAATTTGCTATATAACTCATCGGAGGTTAGGTGATGATGAAATTTTTCATTTCGCGTTGGTGCAGAAGGGACATGGTGAAAACATGCCGGAATATATTATTAATATGACATGGGATAGTGAAGTGTCGGTTTGGTGCGCTGTTTGCGATGATATTCCTATTGCCTTAGAATCGGGTTCTTTTGATGCGCTTGTTGAGCGGGTAAAAATCGCCGCACCCGAAATGCTCCAAATGAACGGCAATGACCCGAAGTGTATACTTCGGTTCATTGCCGAGCGTAAAGATGGGGTTGCGTAATGGCAGAATATGAGAAAAAAGTTAGAGAAGTTCTAAAAAAGAACGGTTGCAGCTTTGTCAGACGCGGAAAAGGCGACCACGATATATGGCACAGCCCGCTTACGAGCGGGAATTTTCCGGTTGACAGCAAGATTAAATCGCGGCATATTGCAAATACGATAATGAAACAGAGCGGGATTAAGCATCATTTTTAACTTCACCCAAACACCTTTGTCCACCACTCATAGACCTTAAACCGTACTTCAATCCTTCCTCCGGTTTCGATGACTTCGCTCACCCCGGGCGAAAAGTAAGGCTCACTGCCTGTAACCGCCGGCAGACACAGCGGCGGGAAAACCACACACCACCAGTTTCTGCCCGCGCCCGCACCGATTGTAATGCGCAGCGCGGCGTAATTCCCTGCGGGCATTGTGATGTTCTCATAAACGCGGGTAGTGAAATACATACTCACGAGCTCGGCGGTTACGTCGTAATCGTGTCCCTGCGCCGCCACGAACAAAGCGGCGCTTTTTTGTATTTCCGCAAGATGAGTTTCCGCGATTTGCATTGCTTCGTCAAGCGTCCGTGTGCCGGCGAAGCGCATTTCCATATCTGCGATTATGAAGTCGCGGAGCTGTTCTTTGAGTCGCTGGTCTTTACAGCAGTCGGAATGAGGCAGAATATGCAATCGCAGAACCTCACCCCCGATAATTTCCGAGTATTCGGCAAAAGCCGTGAACGATGCTAAAAGCAGGGTCAGGCAGGTGCCGAGCAGCATAGAAACAGTTAAAAGATTACGCTTTTTCTTAAATGTCATGGTTTTTATGTCCTTTCGTCGGTGCGGTTCGCAAGCCGCGGAACCCTGTTATCCATTTTTTAAATGAATAACAGTATAAGTATTATTGACGGGTTTTAGGTTTGTAAACCTTGACATTGATTAACTTTTAGGGTATTATTAGAAGAGCAACCGCAAAATATTGTAATTTCTAAAAAATATTTACTAAAAAATGAAACTTTTTCATTAAAACCCCGTACTACTTAATTAGACGGGGTAAAGCGAAAAGAGGTGAGCCTTTGAGCGTAACCGGAACAAACCAGACTCCCCGCGACTTAGACGAATATTTCAATACGGTTTACGCTGACACCTTACCGTCCGTGACCCGATATGTAATCAGCAAATGCGGAAACATCCTCGACATTGAGGATATTTTACAAAATATATATGCGCGGTTCTTCTCACGCATAAAGAAAAAAGGTTTTGGCGATATCGAAAGCGCAGAGGCTTTCCTTATAAATATAGCGAAGTTTGAAAGTAAGAACTACTTCGGAATCTTAAAAAAGCGCAACAGAACCTCGTCATTCTCGGACTACTCCGAGGAGCAGATGGTGGAAATCGAAGCAGAAATGTCCCGCAGCGACAAGAATTTAGAGGATGTTTTGTGCAACGAGCTGCTGGCAAGGCAAATCTTCGACGACATTACAAGCAGTGACCCCGAAACCGGCAAAATCTTCTATATGCATTTCGCGCTTGATATGAAGCTTGATGAGATTGCCGCCGAACTTGAAATGAACCTCTCGTCGGTCAAGAACAAGCTTTACAGAACAATCGAGAGACAGAAGAAAAAATTCAACGTATAAGACATGCGCTGTCAGCCGCAATAAACTCAAACGAATCTTAAAATTCGCTACACTCGTTAAAATATTTTACAAACTACGTACTTTGGTACTTTCATGGATTCCTCATACTTCCCAGGCACCATCATCTGAAAGGAGGACGCACTTTGATGAACAAGCATGATTTTTACAAAGAAATTATGTCGCAGTATACTTTCGACGAAAGCAAAATACGCAGAAACGCCAAACGCGCGTCCTCCGCGTCATTTTTCTCGCAGATAACGAAGTCGAAGTGGCTGCCGCTTACGTCTGCCGCCGCAGTTTTCGCTGTTGTAGCGGCTGTGATGTTCGGTTATGTCCTTAATAACGGTATTGCTCCTCCTCCGCCTCCCCCGCTTCCGCCGACAACACCGGCAAATACGGTGAGCGAGGTTGTGCGCTGGAACGCTATGCCGGAGCAAGCAAACTTCATTGAGCATTTCGGGCTTTTTGAAGAGCAAATCGAGATGTATATCTCTTTCGCAGAGCCGATGACGCTTGAAGAATTAGATTTGGTTTTAGAGTCGTTCGCTTCTGACGACGGCAGTGTTCAGTTAATCGCGCTTTGGCACGGCGAACTGATGGGCATTGAGGTACCTGAGGTACGACAGTTTGCGTTCTTTGACGGCGCGAGAGTCCTTGCAAGCGGCGGTTTATACTCGGAACTCAACGGACATCCCGCATTTATAGCTGTCGAATTCGGCGGCATAATTGACGAAGAAACCTTCAGACCTTTGACGATGATTCCGGATGATTTTGAGGAAACTGCGGAAACGCCGCCTGTAACAGATATTCCTGAACTGGAACAGCCCAATCCCCCTGAAGAACCCGACGACCCGTTTGTTGAAATTTTACCGCCGGGCGGCGATGTAACCCCTCCCGAAATTGAAGATGACCCTGTAAACCCCGAAGAACCAATCGTTATACCATATGACGACGGATTCATTGAACTTGATATAAGCGGCGCGGTAAGCGTAAACTTTATAAACGGCAACAGGTTCGTGCTGACGACCGGAAGCCAAGTGTTGTTATACGAAATTATAACAGACGCAGACGGAATTAATACCCTGACGGCAATCTCCGGTTTCGTCACGGTAAATCCGCAGGTAATATACATTGATAATCAAACAGGTACGCTTCTTATTACAGGCGGAGACGCTTTCGGGCGAATCACTACCCTCTTCCTCGCGGAAGGAGAGAGCGGCGAGTTGAGACAGATTGATACCAATGTTTTAGTGCAGAACGGTGAAGAAATACGCACAGCACTCGTAAGGAACGGCGAGATTATCTTACGCACAAGAAACGACAGCGAGAGCGCAATTTACACCGCGGGCAGAAACGGCGGATTCGTACTGAACAAAATTGAAGAAACTAACGGCACTCTCGTTATCCTCGGCTTCACAGACAACGGCTTTAAATATGCGCGGATTACAGACGGCGTAACAACAATCTTTAACCACAGCACTATCGGATTTTTCAGCGAGGAAATCGACCTCGGATTCTCTGAGCTTGAGGGCGCGCTCCGCTTCACAAGGAGCAATGACGGCAGTAACTTTGCGGTCATTACCGACAGCGGCACATATGTTTGGAATGCTGCAGCCGGCGCACTCACAGAAAATTCAATCAGCTCAACTTCCATCAGATTCCACGGTCATTCGGCGAATGCAATTTGCGACGAGTGGGGCAACTGGTTCATTATTCAAGGTACCGAGCTGATTAATGTAACTGAAGAAGAAGCGAACGCACTTGCGCGCAAACCCGTGTTCTCAATTTCATACAGGCTCTCCGAAATTAACCCGTGGTCGGTGATAATCGAAATAGTCTCATAATCGTTTATAAAATTCATGCAAAATTACAGCCCGCAGGGAAAGATTCCTGCGGGTTTTTCAATCAATCACAGCGCCATCACGCCGTCACAATCCCTGCCGCCGCCTGTAAATTCAACTTCTCCACCGCCGCTTCCCGCATTTTATACTTCATGATTTTCCCTGCCGCATTCATCGGGAATTCGTTCACGAAGTCAATATATTTCGGGACTTTATGTTTTGCTATCCTCGCTATGGTAAACTCTTTAATTTCGTCTTTAAGCGTATCGCTCGCTTCAATGCCGTCCTTGAGGATTACACACGCCATGATTTCCTCGCCGTAGTCTTTTGACGGTACGCCGATTACCTGCACATCGCGAACGTTCGGGTTCGTGTACAGGAAATCCTCGATTTCTTTAGGATAAATATTTTCGCCGCCGCGGATAATCATGTCGCGTATTCTGCCCGTGATTTTGTAATAGCCGTCCCGGCTGCGCCGCCGCGCAAGGTCACCGGTGTGAAGCCAGCCGTCCTCATCAATCGCCGCCGCTGTCGCCTCCGTCATTTTATAATACCCCTTCATGATATTGTAGCCTCTTGCACAAAGCTCGCCGTCGGTATCGTCGGGGAGTTCTTCATTTGTTGCGGGGTCAACGATTTTCACCTCTACGCCGAAAATCTTGCCGCCGACAGTGTTTACGCGCGCTTCTACGCTGTCCGATGTCTTGCTCATAGTAATCGCGGGGCTGCTTTCTGTCTGCCCGTAAGTAATGCAGATTTCGTTCATATTCATTTTGTTAAGCACGTCCTCCATGACTTTTACCGGACATGGCGAGCCTGCCATTATGCCTGTGCGGGCATGCGAGAAATCGGTTTTCGCGAAGTCGGCGTGTTCAAGCATCGCGATAAACATGGTCGGTACGCCGTGACACGCTGTAATCGCGTTGTCATTTATGCATTTCAGTGCTTTTGCGGGAGAGTACGCAGTAATCGGGAACATCGCCGCGCCGTGGGTCATCGAAGCCGTCATGCCGAGCACCATACCGAAGCAATGGAACATAGGCACATGAATTAAAAGTTTATCGTAATTCGAGAAATCAAGGCAGTCGCCGATTGCCTTTCCGTTATTGACAACGTTGTAATGAGTAAGCATAACGCCTTTCGGGAAGCCTGTTGTGCCGCTTGTGTACTGCATATTGCAGACTTCGTGCGTGTCAAGCGACAACTGCCGTGAACGCACGGTCGCTGCTGCGGCTTCATCGTCTTTCGCTGAGTCAAACGCTTCTTCCCACGTGTAACAGCCGTCCTGCTTTGAGTCTATAGTAATTATATTTTTTAAAACCGGCAGACGCTTGCTGTTAAGCTGTCCGGGCTTAGAAGCTGCGAGTTCCGGGCAGATTTCTTTCAGAATCGAAACATAGTCCGAGTCACGGAAGCCGTCAATCATAACTAAAGTATGCGTGTCTGACTGCCTCAGGAGATATTCAGCTTCATGGATTTTATAAGCCGTGTTGACAGTAACAAGCACTGCGCCGATTTTTGTAGCCGCCCAAAATGTTATAAACCATTGCGGCACGTTAGTAGCCCAAATAGCAACGTGTGAACCTTTTTCTACACCCATTTTCACGAGTGCGGCGGCGAATCTGTCAACATCTTCGCGGAACTCTTTGTATGTGCGGGTGTAATCGAAGCCTTCTTCCGTGTATTTAAACGCTAACCGGTCGGGAAATTCAAGGCAGATTCTGTCAAGCACATCGGGGAAAGTTTCACTTATAAACGTTTCTTTTTCCCACGGATAGAAGCCGGTGCCGCGCTCATCGGCATACAGTGAACGTTTTTTAACCGTCCACGGTTCCATATATCGTGCGTAGTGCGGGAAAACAATGCCCGCATCTTCTAAGTTTTCTGCCCAGCGTTTGACCCATTCGAGCGAGATATAGCCATCGTAGCCGCTTTTTTCAAGAGCGCGGAGCATTTCGGGAATCGGCAGGTCTCCCTCGCCCATTAAACGATAATTGGGTTTGCTGTCAATCATTACGCTGTCTTTAGTATGAACGTACTTGATATATTTCCCGAGATTTTCTATGGTTTCCGCGCCGCTTTCACCGAAATAACGGAAAGGGTGGTGCATATCCCACAAAGCCGCGACAAAAGGCGAGTTTACGGAATCTAATAATTTCCGCAAACGCTTTGTATCGGCGTAAACGCCGTTGGTTTCCACCAAAAGCCGGGAGCCGCCTGATTCTGCGATTTTCGCAAGGGATTTAAGTTCATTTATAATAAATTCATCGTCAACCTCTCCGGTTACGTGCGGTTCTGCATCGGCGAGTATGCGGATGTAAGGCGTACCGAGTTTTGCCGCGAGCCCGACATACTGCTCAATTTCTGCATGGTTTTCCGCGCTTTTTCCCTTAAATTTAAGCGGGCAGCCGGAAGAAAGGCAGGGGATTTCGAGTCCTGTGCGTTTCAGGGTTTGTTTAGTTTTTTCGATGTCTTCCGAGAACGGTTTTGCCTTCACGGCGAATATATTGTCGCCGAGCCCACGGATTTCAATCCCGTTAAAGCCGAGGTCGGCAGCCATCGTGTAAATATCGCTCCACGAGAATTCGGGGCAGGCGAGGGTTGAAAAACTGATTTTCATTTTTAGTATCCTTCCTTTGTTTTCTGTATATCAAAAATATTTTAACATATTTAAGGCATAATTGTCAAGATTATTTCGCAGTATAGTCGTTTAACTTAACAGTAGACAAAACTGATTTTCGTGGTTCTCCCCGCCGCAGGCGGGGAGAACCACAGAGAATTACCTACTGTTTACTTCCAAGTAATATAATATTCTAAAGGACTATATATTGCAAAATAAGCGTGTCACCATTGACAAGTACTGTTATCTATGGTAAAATTCAAATTGCAAGACATGAAAGGCGGAAAAAACATGAAAAAAGCAATTGCTTTGCTTTTGGCAGGAGTAATGCTGCTTTCAGCGTGCGGAAGCGGAGAAACCGAATTGGCAGAACAGGAGACAGACGACCCTATTCCGGTTGCTGTTCCGGAAAATTCGATTGAGGTTGATTTATGGGGACGCGGGCTGACGAACGAAGAGTTCGCCGGGATGATAGAAAGCGGCGAGATTCCGCAGAACGTAACCCGATTATTCTTAGTGGGAAATAAGGTCAGCGATTTTTCTCTTTTGCGCGGCTTCCCCGATTTGGTTCATTTGGATTTAGCGGGAAGTGAGCTTGATGATGTTTCAGGTCTTGCCGGATTTACAAACTTAATTTACCTTAACTTAGAATCAAACCCGCTCACCGAGAGCCAAATTGAGGAATTGCAAGCTGCGTTGCCGAATTGCCGTATAAATATTGAAATTACTATACCCGGAGGACAACCAAGTTTGGAATAAAGTGCAATCGAAGCGAAGAAAGGACTTAATGAAAATATGAACTTAATTGACATTATAAAATCAATCAAAAACCTACCCCCTCACGAAATCCATACAGTATTATCAAACGCCGTCATGAGCGAAATCGCTGTTGACTGGCGAAGAAGCGCAGTAAAAGACGGGCGTAAAGCCGCTTATCTGTCGATGGAATTCTTAATGGGTCGGGCGGTATATAATAATTTGCTTTGTCTCGGGCTGACCGAAGAAGTTAAAAAAGCCTTTGAAGAAGCGGGCGCGGATTTCAACGCGCTTGAAGAAATTGAGGATGCCGCACTCGGGAACGGCGGGCTCGGGCGGCTCGCGGCGTGTTTCTTGGACAGTGCGGCGGCGCAGGGTTACGCGCTTGACGGTTACGGGATAAGATATAAATACGGGCTCTTCAAGCAGAGTTTCAAGGGCGGTTTTCAGAAAGAAGCGCCCGATGACTGGACGAAGTACGGCGACCCTTGGAGCGTGAGGCGCGAAGATGAAGCCGTTATACTTGAATACGGCGACATGACGGTAAGTGCCGTGCCTTATGATATGCCGATTATTGGCAAAGGAAAAGAAAATATAAGGACGTTGCGGCTTTGGCAGGCAGAGCCGATTAGAGAACAGGAGTTTGATTTTGCGGCTTTTGATAAAGGCGAATATTTAAAAGCTTCGGAAAACGCAATACTCGCGGAAAATATTTCACGCTGCCTTTATCCTAACGATAACAGTTATGCGGGCTTGAAGCTTCGGCTTCGGCAGGAATATTTCTTCAGCGCGGCGAGTATTCGTGATATTATCAGAAAGCATAAACAAAACGGCAAAAGTGTGCAGGAGCTGCCCGAGTGCGTCAGCGTGCAGCTTAACGACACGCACCCTGTTGTGGCTATACCGGAGTTTATAAGGATTCTTGTTGATGAAGAGGGAGTCGCGTTCAGCGAGGCGCTCGTTATTGCCCGTAAAATATTTAACTATACAAACCATACGGTTATGCCCGAAGCTCTCGAAAAATGGGATACCGACTTAGTAGAAGAAATTCTGCCGCGGATTTACGAGATTTGTCTGCAAATAAACGAGGCGTTCATAAATTCGCTCTACGTGAACGGATTTGCGACAGAGAAAATCGATGAATTGCGTATAATTGCAGGAACTACGCTTCATATGGCGCGTATGGCGATTTACTGTTCAAGCGCGGTCAACGGCGTGGCGCAGCTGCACACCGATATTCTCAAAGCCGACGTTCTTAAGGATTGGTATGAATTGTACCCTGAAAAATTCCAAAACAAAACCAACGGCATAACGCCGCGCCGCTGGATAGGCTTGTGCAATCCCGGATTGTCGGATTTAATAACTGAGCTTTTAGGCGATAAAGACTGGCTTTATGACTTAGACAGGCTTAAAGAACTGCGCAAGTATGCAGAAGACAGCGCGGTTATTGCGCGTTTTGCAAAAATAAAAAAGCAGAATAAAATAAAACTCGCCGATTATATTAAAAAACATGAAGGGATTTTAATCGACCCCGGCAGCATTTTTGATATACAGATTAAAAGATTGCACGAATATAAGCGGCAATTGCTGAATGCATTTTCGATTCTTTATTTGTACTTCGGAATTAAAGAGGGCAGGCTGACTAATTTTTATCCGACAACATTTATTTTCGGCGCGAAAAGCGCCCCCGCTTACATGAGAGCGAAGGGCATAATCAAGTATATTAACGAAATTGCGAAGTTAATTGACTCTGACAAAGACGTGCGCGGGCTGATTAAAGTCGTGTTTGTGCAAAATTATAATGTAAGTTATGCGGAAAAGTTAATTGTCGCCGCTGATGTTTCAGAGCAGATTTCGACTGCGGGGACAGAGGCAAGCGGCACAGGGAACATGAAATTCATGCTCAATGGTACGGTTACGCTCGGCACTATGGACGGCGCAAATGTTGAAATCGTTGAGGAAGCGGGCGCACAGAACAACTATATTTTCGGGGCAATAGCGCAGGAACTCGGAAAGATTATGCAGACTTACGAACCGCGCAAAATCGCCGCCAATGACCCGCATATTAACAAAGTTTTGCAAACTTTAATCGACGGCACTGTTTCGGACAACGGCACGGGACTGTTTCGCGAACTGTATTTTGCATTGACAGATGGCGCATCATGGCATGTGCCGGACCATTATTATCTGCTCGGCGACCTTAATTCTTACATCAACGCGAAACTGCAAATTAATGCAGATTACCGCGAAAACCACAATGAATTTATGAGAAAATGCTGGCTTAATACTGCGGGTGCGGGGAAATTCAGTTCAGACAGGACAATCAAGGATTACGCAGAGAATATCTGGAAATTGTAGGGAGTGCAAGCCCTCTCCTCTACAGAATATTCCGCCCGGTCAAGAACTGCACTGCCTTCTGCGGCGAAGTCCTGACGTGTTCCATCTCCGGCGAGTGAAGCTTTCCGGCGTTGCGGTAATCGAAGCTGTCGCAGAATTCGCTGACATTGATGTTAAGTGTTTTCGCATACTCCGAAACAACTTCATTTAAAGCCTTGAGAAATTCCGCACGGACGTGCTTGTTCATCTGCTCGGACTTTGTAGCCAAGAGGTGATAATGCGGCAGACAGTAATATTCCTGTTCCTTAAAAAGGTCTTTGAACCTGCGGTCTTTCTCGAAAAGCGTGTATACGGTTTTAAGCATATGATTCACGCCCCAGTCTACTTTGGAACAGACGAAGCAGGTGTGCTCAATTTTATCGGCGCGCTTGGATTTTGAAGCAAAGATATTCTTGCTTTCAAAAACTTTACTCCTTACCTCGGCAAGATGAGTGTTAAGCGTCAATGCGAGCGAAAGGCGATTACCCTGCTTGGCAAGCATAGGATAATGCACAAGGCAGAAGCCGAGTTTATTAGTTTCTTCGCGAACATCGGGCTCCATCATCGCCGCGCCCATTATGTATTCGCTGATGTGCTCTTCTACCGTATCGCGCATACGGCAAATAGGGCAGCCCTCTTTAGGTTCAAAAACCTCGTTTACGGGAATGGTTAAAATGCTTTCTCTCATTTTCTGTTAATTCCTTTCCTCACAAAATCGATATGAAAACTTCGTTTCCCCGATTCAGTAAAATTTATTGTTAAGTTTAAAGGCGCCTTCCATGATTACAGATTGTTTTATTGAAATTAAAAATTTTAACTCTGCGCTGACCCTGACAGGCGGGCAGGCGTTTCGTTGGGGGCGTATTGAAAAAAATTGCTACCTCGGAATTGTTGGTTCCCGTATAGTTGCGCTTCACCGCGAAGAAGGCGGAATAAGGCTTCTCGGAGCAGCAGACAGCGATACAGATTTTTGGTCGGATTATTTCGATTCCCGGACGGATTATGAGAAAATCGTAAAATGTTTTTCGGAAGATGAAATTTTGCGCAAAGCGTGTGAATACGCGCACGGATTAAGATTACTGCGGCAGGAGCCGTTTGAGACGCTGATTAGTTTTATTATCTCGCAAAACAATAATATTCCTCGTATTACGGGGATTATTGAAAAACTGTGCGCAGGTTTCGGCGAACGAATTACAAAAAAACATTTCGCTTTTCCGACAGCGGAAGACCTTGCGGAGGCAGATTTATCGGCAATCGGCGCAGGTTATCGCGCAGGGTATATAAACGATGCGGCGCGTAAAGTCAAAAGCGGTGAAATTAATCTTGATTTGATTTATGACATGCAAACAGAGCAGGCACGACACGAACTCATGAAAATCAAGGGCGTCGGCGAAAAAGTCGCTGATTGTGTGCTTTTGTTTGCTTACGGCAAGAGCACTTTCCCGAAAGATGTGCATATAAAACGCGCAGTCCATGAATTTTACCCCGGCGGTTTACCCGCTTGTATTGCGGGATTTGAGGGAATCGCACAGCAATATCTGTTTGAATATTATCGGAATGTGAGGAGGAAATAAAATGTTTTGTATAAAATGCGGGGTTGCTTTAGGCGAGAAAAATATTTTTTGCCACACCTGCGGGAGTAAAATTACAAAAGAACCGGAGCCTGCAGGGTTTGATATCTTTGCCGAACCGCCCGAGCCGGAAACTGCCCCACCCGCGCCACCCCCTTTTAATTTTAATCTCTTTCCGCCCGAGGCTCAACCCGTACCGGAAGAGGTTTTTCTTGCGATTGAAGCGCTGGAGGCTTCTTTGCCGTCTGAGCAAAGGACAGTATCAATTACCGGAAGAAAAGAAAAAGAATACTTCGGCTTCCCCGCGCTTATTTTCTGCCTTACGATTATAGGTATATTATCGGCGGCGTGTGGGGTACTTGCGATTTTGTATTTTGGAGGATTATAATTATGGTGAAAATCGGAAATGACTGGGACGAGCTTTTACAAGATGAATTCAAGAAAAGATACTATGTAAATCTGCGCGAGTTTTTGAAGCAGGAGTATAGCGCATGCACGATTTATCCTCACATGAACGATATTTTCAACGCGCTGAAACTAACTGCGTACAGCGAAGTTAAGGCGGTGATTCTCGGACAGGACCCCTACCACGAGCCGGGACAGGCACATGGTTTGTGCTTTTCTGTGCAGGCAGGGACGCGCCGCCCGCCCTCGCTCGAGAATATTTTTAAGGAACTGACCGATGACACGGGCATAATCCCGCCGTCTCACGGCGATTTGACAAGCTGGGCGAAGAATGGTGTGCTGCTTTTAAACACTGCGCTGACCGTTCGGCAGGGTATGGCAAACAGCCATAGAAACAGGGGTTGGGAGATTTTCACCGATAGGATTATCGAACTTTTGAATAACCGTGCGGAGCCTATTGTTTTCATTCTTTGGGGTATGAACGCGAGAGCAAAAACCGCGCTCCTCACGAATTCGATACATATGGTGCTTACCAGCGCGCACCCAAGCCCTCTTTCGGCGCATAACGGCTTCTTTGGAAACCGGCACTTCTCAAAGGCGAATATTTTCCTTGAAGAAAATAAGCGCGAACAAATCAATTGGCGGTTGGAGGATGAAGTTATACAAAATCTTAAGTTAGAGGATTATACTGCTTGTACTCCAACTTGAAATCACGGAATTCGTTGAATTTTTCCTGCTCGCCGTACTGCGAATACAGTCCGATTACAACACCTGTAAAACCGCCCGCAACCTCGGACGAAAGGTAGCGTGTCTGCGCTTTGCCGAGCGAGGTGTCGCCGCAGAAAAATTCGTAGTTTATAGCATCTGATTTTATTTTCAGCAAGGTTTCTTTCTCGTTCGCGGGAGTTGAAACCTTTTCTTGTTTTATATCACCGATGTTTAATTTTAATTTTACGGCAGCACCGTTGAAAGATAAATCGTAATGGTGATTCTCGTCCATGTAAATTGTCACGCCCGCCTCGCCGTCGTTTGCAGTTATCCGCACTGAAAGCTCCATAACGAATTCTTTTTGGTGCAATCCTATGAATGAGGGCGAACCTATACTGTCAAGCGTATCGGCAGAGCTTTTTATTTTTAATGAATTTTCGCCGAAGATATAATTTTCTGCGTCAGGATTGCGTAAAAAACGCCATTCATATGATTCGATGTTTTGAAACGTGAATATGTTTTTGAAGTGTTGAATTATTTCCCCGGGGATTTTGTCGGTGGAAACTTCTTCGGTAGTGGTGCCGTTTTCACCGGCTGTAAACCAGCCGTCATCATGGAAATCGACCGGCATTAAAAACACCTCGCGCCCCAAATGATGAAAAGTGAGCCATCTGTGAATCTGACGGAAACCGAGGTGGAAAATCCATCGGTTGCCGTTAATATCATCAACCAAGTCGGCGTGTCCGATTCCCTGAATCGGATAACCGCCGAGATTTCTGTTAGTGAGGACGGGGTTTTCCGCGTAAGGTTCATACGGTCCCCATAAATTTTCCGAGCGGGCATAAGTTACCATATGCCCGTATTCGGTGCCGCCTTCTGCCGCCATTAAATAATAACAGTTATTAATTTTATACAAATGCGGGCTCTCAAGATACCTTCCGCCTGTGCCGCTCCAAAGCGCTCTCGGCTCTGAAAGCAGCTTCCCCGTTTCGATGTCGATTTCGCTTTGAATAATTGCAGATTTTCCGTCCTTGTCGTGTCCGTTGCTCATGAAATAGGTTTTGCCGTTTTCAAAGTAGAACGATGGGTCAATGCCCTCCTGCTCAACGTAAATCGGTTCTGACCATTCAGCCCCGTAAATATCGTCGGTGCAGACGTAGAAATTGCCGCCGCCTGTAACATTAGTTGTCGTCATATAGAATCTGCCGTTATTATGCCTGATTGTCGGCGCGAAAATCCCGCAGGAACTTTCGACGCCGTCAAGCGGCAGCTGTGATTTGCGCGTCAGAACATTCCCGATTTGCTTCCAGTTTATTAAATCCTCGCTTTCAAACAGCGGTACGCCCGGAAAGTATTGAAAAGAACTGGCAACCAAGTAATATTTGTTTTCAACGCGGCACACGCTCGGGTCGGGGTAAAAGCCTCTGATTACGGGATTTTTGAATGATTTGTATGACATATTTTTAACCTCTCTTAAAAATTTTATTGAAGTTTTCTGTGAAAAAAGCATCTTTAGTAAGATGTAAATATATTGCCGAAACGCCGAGGTAAAAACCTGCACCGATAACCACTTGAATAAAAATAGTCCACCCGAAGCGGTCTGTAACAACTCCGATGTAATGCACAAGCACGTACATAACCGCGCCGGCAGCGAAAAAGAACAGCGAGTTTTTAAGATACTTTCCGATAGGGAGCTGTTTTTTGGCGGCGAGAACTACAATAAAACAGCGCAGGCTTTCCGCTAAAATTGTGCTGATTGCCGCCCCCGTTGCTCCGAGCTGCGGTATTAGAATAAAATTTGCCGCGACGTTTATCAACGCGCCGGCTACAGTCGAAATCGTATGCATTTTATCTAAATTGTTCGGGATTAAATACTGCGCTGTGATTACGTTTTGAAAAGCTAAGAAGGGGATAATTATACACAAGGTTTTAATCAGCGCGCCGCACTCCCGGAACTCTCCGCCGAAAAACCAGGGCGCAAACCTGCCGGCAATCCCCGCAATTCCGAACATCATAGCAATCGCCAAAAGCATAACGTATTTCATTGAGAGCAGAGTTAATCTGTTTTTTTCATTTTCGTCGCCCTTAGCGTTAATATTCGATATTCTCGGAATCATAATGGCATTAAACGCGGTGATTAGTCCTATGGGAACGAAGATAATTTTTTGCGAGTTTTCGTAAAAACCGAGCTGGATTTTGTCCGTCATTGCGCCGAGCATAATTTTGTCAAGTATATTATAAACGCTCAAGGCAATAACCGGGATAAATAAGACCAGCAAGGGTTTAATATGCGGTTTCATGCAAGCCCAAGTAGGTCTCACAAAGCGAATGAAACGCTTCACAAATGCCCAAACCATAGCTTGCCCGAAGAATGTTCCGAGCGACATTATGAGTGTATATTTCCATAAATCCGCAGGTTCGTTCACGAAAACAAAAACGCTTCCGGTGGCGAGCAATTTCACTGCGACGTTACGCACGACTGTGAACTTCACCTGTTCAAGTCCCATAAAAAGCCAGTTTATATCAAGCAGCGCACTGAAAAGCGCAATCGCGTGAATCGTAAAAAACAAGCGGTATTCTCCTGTGAAAAAAACGAGAAAAACTATATAAGCGAGCAAAGCAAAAACCGAAACCAAAAGATGCAGAAAAAATAAATTGCCGAACGTTTTGTCGAGCTGCTGCTTATCATCGCGCACAGCGGCTATTGTTCGTGCGCCGTGGTGAGCGAGCCCCAATTTCGCGAAATAAACGAAATAGGTAACGATTGAAAACGTGTATGAATATATACCGATACCTTCCGCGCCAAGCACTCTCGAAAGATAAGGCGAGAGCGCAAGCGGTACAAGGATAATAAGGAGCTGGTATAGGCTTTGATAGAGGAGATTTTTCTTTATGGCGGGCATGTTATATTTTACTCTCCTCCGGATATATTTTGAGCGCATAAAAAGCATAGAAAAGAATCGTAGCACTGGTAAATCCGCGGGCGGTATAGAATAAAACTTCCCCGTATTCTAACATAAGAAGCGTAAAGCAAACAACAAGAGAAAAAACAATATTTACATTTTTTGAAACTGAATTTTTAAAAGCCCGAAATAAAATCCTTAAATACATCGAATAATATATAATGAATCCGACAATACCGAGACATGCTAAAATCTCCAAATAGGTATTATGGGAAGAATAAAAAAATATATGCGTTCTGTAATTTATGTTAAGCAGATAAATTGTAAACGAACTTATTCCCCAGCCAAATATTGGTTTTTGGACAAACATTGACGCCGCGAGCTCTCTGAACATTGCCCTCTCATTAAAACTCACTTCAGAGGTTTCGTTAAAAAATCCGTTTAAAAGAGATGATATTCTGTCTGCGCCCGGCAAATTGCTGTTAACATATAATAAAAACAAGATAATAATTACAGCTAATGCTATAATTATTTTATGCACTTGTTTAATTCCCTTTGCCAGCGCATACATGACAAAAAGCCCCGCAATAGGCACTATCATTCCCGTTCGTGACCCTCCCAGAAGTATTACGTAATAAAAAAACGGAATTAATATAAAAGCTAAGCGACTCTTAGTTTTCATATATAAAAAGGCTGTCATAATTATACCAAGTGTTAAAAAAAACGATAATTGGTTATAATGGATTCCCGCGATTTCCTGTATATATAATAAAACCCTTCCTCTCCCGAAAAAATGTCTTTCGGGCAAAAGTATGACAACACGCAAAGCCATATAGCAAAAAGAAAATAATTGTATTTTTATAATCCGGTAAAACTTTTCTTCAGAGTTTACATAAAAAACAACAACAAATAAAAC
>JAITFV010000198.1 GCA_031281115.1 Oscillospiraceae bacterium
GCAATAGCGTGCTGCGGGTTTAAACCGGGAACAGCAAGATTCGCGAAAAGTACAGAGCCGTTCTGCGGGTAGGTTATGCGCTGTCCGGCTTCGCCCGATAACTGCGCGTAAAAATTCGCTCCGGTTGTAAATCTAATTGCGCTGTTGAAAGTCAGATTACCTTTTAAATCTAAAAAGCCTCTGTTCAAGGTTACTGCACTTGTTGTGCCGAAGATTAAATCGCCTTGAACGATTACAATATCATCATCTCTCAGCATATTTAAAAAGCCGCCGCTGCTAATCGTTACGTTTTTTCTTGCGTTAAGCAGACCGCCGTTGAAATTTAATCTGCCGTTTAATATAATATTTTCGTTGCAAATGAGCACTCCGCCGCCGAAGTTTACTGTTGTAAGAACAGCAGGTGTTTTTAAATGCACGACATTTCCGCCGGCGTTCAGCGTGCCGATTCGTGCGTCATTAGACATAGCGATTGCAATATCGCTTTCAACTGTGAGAGAAAGAATCGGTGTAAGGAAATACACATCATTTGCGTTTGTTTTATTTAGTCGAGAGAGATTACTTTGGTTGTAATTATCGAATGATATGTATTGATTTCCTGTACCGGATAATTTTATTATTAATCCATTAAAAGCGTGCCTAAAGTTAGTGGTGGTGCCTATTTGATAGAAACTGCCTTGCAGTTCAAATATTGAGGGATTTGTTACAGTACCGCCGCCAAAGTTAGCAGTGGTTGTCGTTTGGGTGTAAAAATTTCCGAGTACAGCGAGATTTACACCGCTGTTTAATGTCAGATTTCCTGTAGTCGCACTGAATGTTCCGTTCGTGCCCGGTTTTTGTATACGTAAATCACCGCCGATTTTCATATCTCTGTTTAGAGTAATGGTTGAATCAATTATTGCGTTCCCTGTTATGTTGAGAAAATGATTTATAGTCATCGAGTTTCTCGGAATAAAAGAGCCGTTAATATTAAATGTTAAATCGTTTCCGATAATTGACGAAACTTCTAAATCACCTATGATTGCGAATGAATTTATAGGATTAAATGAATGTACCGGTGTATCGAGAAAAATAGTCTGCTTTGCGTTTGTTACTTCAATTCTGCCGAGATTAACAAACCCGTCAAGCCTTTCCATTGAAATTCTTTGCTCGCCGTCTCCGGCGAAAATAGTTTTATGATTGGTAGTAAATAAAACATTGAAAAAGGTGTTTGTTCCGATTTGAGTAAAACTGCCATGAAGCTCCAAAGTCGAAAAACTGCCGCCGCTGCCTCCGAAAGTTCCCTGTGTAGTTGATTGCGTGTAAAAATCTCCGTAGACAGTCAGTTTCGCACTACCAATGAAAAGTCGTCCTGTTGTTGCACCAAAGTTACCGTTTGCATCTTTTGATTGAATTCGGAAGTTGCCTTCTACTGTAAGGTTATTATTTAAAGATAATAAAACTCCGTTTTGAATATATACTTCACCTGTCACAGTAAAATCATCACCGGTACTAAGTGTCATGCTTCTACTAACAATAAGGTCGCCGATTATTTTAAAATTATGTGAATTTGTTCTTATGTTATTCGCGTCGACATCGCCGATAATGGTTACATCGCTCAATAAGTCAAGTGTATATACCGGTGAATCAAGATAAAGTGTCTGCTTTGCGTTTGTTACTTCAATTCTGCCGAGATTAACAAACCCGTCAAGCCTTTCCATTGAAATTCTTTGCTCGCCGTCTCCAGCGAAAATGAGTTTGAAGCCGATGTGATGCATAAAAATTGTGTTTGTGCCGATTTGAGAAAAATTACCGTGAAGTTCTAATATTGAAGGTGAAGTCATGCTGTTACTGGTTCCAAAGCGAAAAGCGGAGGAAGCAGTAGATTGTGTATAGAAATCTCCGTAAACAGTCAGTTTCGCATTTGCGCTGACACTCACCCAACCTGCTGTTACTCCGAAGTTACCGTTCGCATCTTTTGATTGAATTCGGAAGTCGCGAAATGTATACACTTCGCCATTTATAATAAAGCTTCCGCTATCTATATTTACATCGCCCAAAACAACCACAAACGCAGACGGACTAACCGTCACGTTCGCGTCTATAGTTACATTTCCTGTGTAAAGAACAACGTCAGAAATTGTCGTTGTAGCTGAAATAATTATATCGCCGTTGATTATATCATCAAAATCAATTTCCGATATATCGAGAACATTGCTTGTGAAGGCCGAATTCATTGCGAGTAATTCTATGATTTCTTCTTCGTCTTCCTCAAATTCCTCTTCACTCTCTTCGGGTTCATCTTCATTTTCTTCTAATTCTTCTTCAAAGTGAACAGTTTCTTCTTCGTCGTCCTTTATATCGTTTTCATCATCGAAAGACTCGGATTCGTCAAAATCGTCTTCTTCATCAAACAGATTCTCTGAATCATTGTCATTCGATTGATTAAAATAATTTTCTTCTTCGGCAGAAGCTGTTACATTAAATACCGCCGTGTCAATGCCTGTTGTCAGCATTACTATAGCTAAGGTTATGGAAAATAAGCGTTTAAACATTTTTGTGTCCCCCATGATGTTGTTTTAAAAGATACAATACATTGTAACATTAATTCATATTTTTATAAATAGATTTGAGCGATATTATGCACAATGCACAAACAAATTTGTAGAATTTGTACAAACATCGTTCGCTGTTTAGTTACATCGGTGGTTCCATTGGAAAGTTCACATACTTGATAAGATGCACTGTGGATAATACAGATTTTATTATTGATTCAACTTACGACAGCTTTTCCTTGTCACGCCAAGGAAACCGCCGTGTCCGAAAAACTCGGATACGGCTTTCCTCTTAAAAGGTTGTGGGGGCTCAGCACACAAGGTTGAAAGAAGGAAAAAAAGGGTGGACTTTCCCACCCTCTGCTCCTCCCCAAACAAGCAGGAACGAGCAAGAGGTCACAGCGACCTCCGCCCACCTCTAAGCAACATCACTTCCTCCCACTGCTTCTGTACGGTTGAACAGCTGGCTCCGGTAACTTGTACTCGCCGGTATCTGCCGATTTCAAACCGCTGTCGATTATATCAGTAACTTTCTTTTCGAGCATCACAGTCAATATATTACTTAAAAACATGAATATTTCAGTTATTATTTGCCTGCGCAGTCATTAAAAATCTTTTTAATTATAATTAATCGGACGTTATTTACCTACGCAGGCATTTTGTTTCTTAAAAATTATAATTTTTGAGGCATCGAAATAATTTAAAATAATTTCTCGGTATTTTAATTACCGATAATTTATAATTAATTGCCTGTGTTTTAGAGTCACTTTGTCAGTTTCACATCAATAAATTACATTTAATTGACTGTCCTTGCTTCTGTTATTAAAATATAGAAATGAAATAATCACCGGTATATTCGAGCATATTTTTCGTTTAAAATAAATCGAAAAAACATGCTATGGGTCGCCGGCACATACAAACCCGTGTCATTTTTGAAATAGTGACCCGTGATACTAAAACAGCAAAACTAACGCCATTTTCAGTGTTTCATTCCTCGATTGTCTTTACGGCAATCGGGGATTTTTTTACGGGCTGATGCTTCCGCTACAGCTTAATCTTGGCACAATGGTACAATTATTTTTAGAAAGTTTTCAGCAGGTTATCAAATCAACGCTGTTAAATTTCCATGTAAAACCGGCTCCGCCTTGAAGGTAAATATTGCAAAAAACCGCCCCGGTCGACTTCTCTTGACTATGCGATTTTAGCACGTTTTGGCACAATGGCTCAACTATTTTCGGAAAGTTTTTAGCGGCATCATATAATTTAACCGCTATAATATTTCCGAATTTTATCTCTCTTCAGTATCATCTTGGCACAATGGCACAATTAAATTTGGAAAGTTTTCAGCGTCGTCTGATTAAATATCCGTCTTGAAAACATCCCCGAACCGCTTACATATTTCCTACCCTCTGTATTATCTTGGCACAATGGCACAGGTGATTTCAAAAAGTTTTTAGTACCCTATCGTATTTTCACACACCGCCGTATTCTAATTTCCGGCTGTATTTTAATAATACTCCGGCACAATGGCTCAACTAATTTCAGAAAGTTTTCAGAGGTATGTCATAATTTAAGGGGAGCTTTTCTTGTAAGGCATCCTTACGAATCCGGTAGCCTTTAATCTAAATCCGCTATCATCTTGGCACAATGGCACAACTAATTCTGAAAAGTTTTTAGAGCAATTCAGATATTTTATACTGCTTAATCGTCTGTTAATACCCTGCCGATATTTTAGTTCAACCTGCAAATTTAGCCTTGTTTTGGCACAATGGCACAACTATTTTCAGAAAGTTTTCAGCGCCGTCTAATCAAATATCCGTCTTGAAAACATCTCCGAATTACGGAATCGAAGAACCGAATTCGGCGTAACTTTGGAGCTTTCTTGGCACAATGGCTCAATTAAATTCAAAAAGTTTTCAAAGCCATCTTGTTTATTTTTGGGTGTTTCACTGTATGATATTCGGGTGTATTAAAGCACCATTATATCATAAAATCGTCTGAATACGAAGCGCCGTTCTTAGGAATGACGAACGCATGATTTTCGTTAAAACTATGATTTTGTGCATTTTGAACACGCGTGTCACGCATACCCTGTTTTTGTGCATTTTCAAAAAAATTAATCCGCTTGTAGTGTGGGTTTACAGCGGCGTTGCACAAAATGCGCAAAATGTGCATCTTTTTTTCGCCGAAATGCACATGAAATGCGCAGAAATTATACACCCTCTAAACCCTCTCATAATCAGGGTTTAGGGATATACATCCGAGCTGTCGTATCTGTATTTTCGTTCGTTTATGAAGAAACTCTCGAAAAATGGAAAAGAGCATAAGGGGGAGTGACACGCGCCCC
>JAITFV010000257.1 GCA_031281115.1 Oscillospiraceae bacterium
GAAATCGTTTGCACAACCATTGAAGAACGCTTGCCGTATGAGCAATTATTGGCACAACGGCTTGGGTTTATAGGCTGAACAAAAGGGCTGACCATTACGAGTCAGCCCATATTTTTTGTTTGGATAAATCGCGAGGTAATTGGAGTTTTACGATGTGCATCCGACACGACAAATCTCGATTATTGTCGGTTCGTCGCATCGCGGAGCGCAGACGTAAACATACACGTCATAGGGCTCAACACCGAGTCTGGCGAGTCTTTTTAACCGAAGTTTTTTGACTTTTTGCGTTTGATGCTATATACTGAATTTTGCACATTAAAAAATCATGTGAAATCTGAATATTAGGGGGATAATATCATAGAAAAATCTAAAAAATCAACGACAAAATGCAACTGTAATTGCGAAAATTATTATGATAGCGACCGCGAATCGCAAGTCAAAGGCAGTGATTGTTGCGGCGATTGCGACTACTGTTCCGACAAATGCGATGTCGATATGTTCGGCAGTTTTCCTGCCGGCAGTTGCTTCGGGTTCGACCATTAACCAATGATTTTTCGTGGATTTATTTGATTTATTGCTCCCTCGGGAGCTATTTTTTTACGTAGGTTAATTTGTGCTTTGCGGACAACGAAGAAGAGCCGTTTGTATATATTGTTTGTGAAAATGTAAAATACTCAGAAATATAGCCTATTTGATTTATTGCCCCGTTCGGGGGCGATTATTTTCGTGTTTATTATGCACAGTTCTGATTTCTATTTCAATTTTCGCCACTCTGCCGTCAGATTATAAAGCGTACTCACGCTGAACCCGCAAAGTTCGGCGGCTTGTTCGTTAGTCAATTCCTTATCACGCCAACGGTTATAGACTTCCTCGAAATTGTTGGGAATAGTTACAACCTTACGTCCAAACTTCACGCCTTTATCTTTTGCGGCGGCGATCCCTTCGGCTTGTCGTAATAAAATGTTATCACGTTCAAGTTGTGCCGAGAATGACAAGACTTGTAAAACTAAATCCGCAATAAACGTGCCTAATAAATCTTTGCAATAAGTTGTGTTGAGCAAAGGCATATCCACAACTATTATGTCCACACCTTTCTTGCGTGTAAGATACTGCCATTGCTCGATTATTTCCTCATAATTCCGCCCCAGCCTGTCAATGGACTTTATGTGGAGTATGTCCCCCGCCCGAAGTTTGCGAACCAGTGCCTTATATTTCGGGCGGTTGAAGTCTTTACCGCTTTTCTTGTCGATGAACAAGTTAGCGGGCGGTATGTCAAACGGTTCAAGAGCGATAAGTTGACGGTCTATGTTTTGGTCTTTTGCGGAAACTCGACCGTAACCGAACCGCTCCGCAGGGCGTGTTGATGTTGATTTAGGCATGAAAAAATCCTCCGTTAAAATTATTTGGGAGGATTCCCGAAAAATCTGTTTTAGGGGTTGCTTTTTCGCAGATTATATGGTACAATGGAATTGTACCACTGAAACGAGGGGACAACCTCCCTCTCAAGACTTTATCTTATTCTTTATATTTTACAACAAAGTACACTTTTCTGGATAAGCGGTGAAAGCCTATAGTTGCGCATACATACTGTGATTTACGGCGAAATTCGCCTTGATTTTAGTGTTTTCTAAAAAATATTTCAAAATTCTGTAAAAAAGGCTTGACACAGGAGCGAAAATATGGTATACTGGTATTAAGATAAAATGTTCAGAAAAGTGTACTATTATGAAATAGTTCCCCGATTTTCTATATATTGCGGTTCTACCGCGAACCCCTGCCCTCATATTGATTTTGTAAGTGTTTATAAAATATATTAAGGGGGAGATAATTATGAACAAGAAAAATCCAGTGCCACTTGCACGAAAGAAAGGGCAAGTACCCGACGTAACGTTTAAGATGAAGGGGAAAGCTGTAAATAATGAGGGAGTTACTAAACCCAACGCAAAAGCCCCAGATGTTACGTTTAAGATGAAGGGAAAAGCTGTTAATCAAAAAGGGATAGCCATTTAATTACATAAAAAACGGAACTTGCATTCCGTTTTTTATTGAAAATAATGTTTAGAGAGGAAAATGCAAAATGAGAGAGCTCTACGAAAGAGATTGTTACGAGGTAATTGGATTAAACAAAATCCAAAAACTTGAAATGAAACCACTCCTTTGCCAAGTGTGTAATCCGTATACAGGTCAAACCTTTATGCTTTGGGAGGTATTGAATAAGTATTGGGAGTCTTTGAGACCACAACTTCATAATACTTTTAGCAAGTTTGATGACTGTACGCATTGTTTCGCACAGCAAATTTCATGCATAGCAGAAGGTTCTGTCGGGGAAATGTCGCAAATTAAGAAAATCGCTTGCTATACAAGAGAGACAAACTCAAACTACTTGTCCCTTGATATTGAAACAGTTTTTATGCTTGAAGTAAATGCTGATGAGTATAACAAGTATTGTTATGCGAGTGGCTTTTCTAACGCTGTAATACCTACTTATTGCGAAAAATGCAATCAGCAGAGTAGTCGTTGCCTTTGTGCCACATAGCTTCCAATTATTAGACTACCTACATTGTTTGTAGGTAGTTGTGCTTAATTAGCATTTTCTCACATTACTCTAAATATACATAGTAGGACACGCGCAAGCAGTAAGGGGGCGAGGTTCTATGTGGATATTGGGGATAATAATGACGATTTTCGGCTTGACAATCAAAGGTATTCAACTAACTTTCAGATTAGGCATAACCCTACACGAAAGAAAAATGCTGATACCGTTCTTGATTTTATTCAGCGGGTTTATGGGCGCATATTTCATAATCGCAAACAACCCCGACAACATACCGCTAATAATACTTGCGGTTGTAATCGTCATAATTGCGTACATTATCATGATTGTCGTTGTAGACCGTCAAAAGAAAAAGGACAACCCAAATTATAAACGCAA
>JAITFV010000118.1 GCA_031281115.1 Oscillospiraceae bacterium
GTAAAGACCGGCTTATGTTCTTCAAACCGTGACGCAAGAACAACAATCGAACAGGGCGGTATGAGCATTGACGGCGAGAAAATAACAGACATAAACGCACTCATTGAAATTAAAGAGCATGTAATTATTAAAAAAGGTAAGAAGAATTTTCATAAGGCTGCACGGTATCAGCCCGTATAAGCGCGGTGGACTTCCCGTTCGCATTTCGGGTAGTTCGCACCCTACAAGCGGGAAATATTCCCCTCCTTGGAGGGGTGCCGCGAAGCGGCGGGGTGGTTCAAAACCAAGAGAGGAAGGAAAGTTCATAATTATGCGTAAATTAGAAATATTCGACTCGACCTTGCGCGACGGCGCGCAAGGCGAAGGCATAAGTTTCTCGCTTGAAGACAAGCTGAAAATCCTCGCCGCATTAGACAGCTTCGGCATAGATTTTGTGGAAGCGGGCAACCCCGGCTCAAACCCGAAGGATTTAGAGTTTTTCAAACAAGCCGGAAAGCTCGGGCTTAAAACTAAGTTAGTTTCATTCGGCTCAACCAAGCGCAAGGAAATCCCGCCGGAAGAGGACGGCAACTTGAAAGCACTGCTCACAGCGAATACCGAGTATATCGCGATTTTCGGCAAGAGCTGGGATTTGCACGTTGATAAAATTCTGCGCGTTTCCCACGCGGAGAACCTTGACATGATTGAGCAGACTATAAAATATCTCACGGATTCGGGCAAAAAAGTTATTTTCGATGCGGAGCATTTTTTCGACGGTTATAAGCATAATCCCGACTATGCCGCCGAAACTCTCAAAGCCGCCGAACGCGCCGGCGCAGTGACGCTCTGTCTCTGCGATACCAACGGCGGGCGCTTCCCTGATGAGATTGATAAAATTATACATTCTGTTAATTCACAAGTTAATACGCCTCTCGGTATACATTGCCACAACGACAACGGCTGCGGCGTTGCGAACAGTATGGCGGCGGTAAGCGCGGGTGCAGTGCAGGTTCAGGGGACGTTTATCGGAATCGGCGAACGCACGGGCAACGCGAATCTTGCCGTATTGATTGCAAATCTGCAATTAAAACTCGGTTACAGCTGCGTACCTGCCGAAAGTTTGCCGCTGCTTAAAGAAACCGCGCACTTCATTGCAGAAACCGCGAACATCGCGCTCCCGAATTCCATGCCTTACGTGGGAAGTTCCGCTTTCGCGCACAAGGGCGGTATGCACGTTGACGGCGTTTTAAAAGACCCTGCCACCTTTGAACATATAACACCGGCGAGCGTCGGTAACGAGCGCAATTTCCTGCTTTCGGAGGTTTCGGGGCGGGCGGTAACGTTTGCAAAGCTCGAAAAAATAATCCCCGGTTTGCAGAAAACCGACCCGCTTGTGCAAACTTTAACAACAAAAATCAAAGAGCTTGAACATCAGGGTTATCAGTTTGAGGCGGCAGATGCGAGCTTCGAGCTGCTTGTACAGAAAGAGTTGGGGCAGTTTCAGCCGTATTTTGAAATCATCGACTTTAAAATTATTTCAAGCCATTACAGTCATCTATTAAACAGAGCCAGCGCGCTTATAAAAGTTCGCGTTGGCGGCGAGCATGAAATCACTGCCGATGAGGGCGACGGGCCTGTCAACGCGATTGACAAGGCTTTACGAAAAGCGTTGGAGCGTTTTTATCCCGCACTGTCTAATATGCGGCTTGCAGATTTTAAAGTCCGTATTGTCGGGGGCAGCGAGTTTGACGCTGACGTCGGACGCAATACCGCCGCGACCACCCGCGTCCTAATCGAAAGCACGGACGGAAAGACAAGCTGGACGACAGTAGGCGCGTCAAAAGACATTATTAACGCAAGCATGACGGCACTGCTTGATTCTTTGGAATATATGCTGTATAATAATAGGGAACAGAATTTTAATTATAGCAAATCTTGTTGACATTTGAATGAATCAAACGTCAAAATGGCTCTGTGGCTCACCCCCTTTGGGGCAACCGCCACAGGCAGTCGGCAAGATTTTCGTTGCGGAATTAGATAGTTTTCACAAAAATAAGCTCATCTTATTTTAGCACGTTTCTTCGCCCTGATAAATCGCATGATGTGATTTTTAACTTGAAAATGTCGAAAAATAATATTCGCATATTTTCGCATGACTGCGTCTTTTGTTGAACTTTTTCGCAGTAAATATTGCCTTTACGGCAGCGTAATTAATACTTCGCATATTTAATGTCACAATATTTATTAAATGAGATTATTCGATTTTATGCACTGAAAACATCATGTTGTTTTTTTGTAACTTTTGTAAATCGAGAGAAATTGGAGAGAATTAGACATATGTTTTGTCCGAACTGTGCAAAGAAGAACGAAAAAGACGCCGCAACCTGCGAACAGTGCGGCTCCGCAGTAAAAACCCTCGCTCCGCCCGTGCAGAGACATCATCAAAAGCCTAAGCAGGCGATGATGCAGCTTAAACGTAAACAGCAGTACACGCTGTCAATCACGAGTTCGGCAAAATACGCGGGCTCGACCGAGTTCGACGTAATCGCAAACGATGCAAATCAAGGCAAAGTCAAATCCGGAAAAACAATAGTTGTATATGCGGAAGAGCCGGAAATCGCGATTATGATTAAAGCCTGGGGGCTTAACCCGCTTAAAGCAACGTTCACTGTAAAAGAAAACGCCCATGTCGAGCTTGGAATGTGGAAAAAAAATATTACGTTTTACAGCGTATCGGGCGCAGAAATAGAGAAATAAGGAGAAATAATTATGCCAATGACGATGTCGCAGAAAATTTTAGCAAAAAAAGCGGGACTCCCCGAAGTTCGCGCAGGTCAGCTTATAATGGCGAAATTAGACATGGTTCTCGGGAATGACATCACAAGCCCCGTCGCTATTAACGAATTCGACAAAGCCGGCTTCAAAGGCGTTTTTGACACTGAAAAAATCTCGATGGTCATGGACCATTTCACACCTAATAAAGATATAAAAGCCGCAGAGCAGTGCAAAAAATGCCGTGAGTTTGCGCGTAAACACAAAATCACGAACTTCTACGATGTCGGCGAAATGGGAATCGAACACTGCCTGCTCCCCGAAAAAGGGCTTGTAATGCCCGGCGATTTAATTATCGGCGCTGACAGTCATACCTGCACTTATGGCGCACTCGGCGCGTTTTCAACAGGCGTCGGCTCGACCGATATGGCTGTCGGTATGGCGACGGGCGAAGCGTGGTTCAAAGTCCCCGCGGCAATTAAGTTCAATTTGCACGGCAAATTGAACAAGTATATCTCCGGCAAGGACGTAATCCTGCACATTATAGGTTTAATCGGCGTAGACGGCGCGCTGTATCAATCGATGGAATTCAGCGGTCCGGGACTTAAAAACCTGTCGATTGACGACAGGCTTTGTATGGCTAACATGGCGATTGAAGCCGGCGGAAAAAACGGAATTTTTGAGGTTGATGAAATCACGCTGGATTATATAAAAACCGTAGCAGACAATGCCTGTTCGCGTAATTACGAAATCTTCACGCCTGACGAAAACGCCGAGTATGCGCGTGTTATCGACATAGACTTGAACACAATAAAGTCAACCGTTGCCTTTCCGCACCTCCCCGAAAACACTAAGACAATCGACGAAATCACAGAGAAAATAAAATTAGACCAGGTTGTAATCGGAAGCTGCACCAACGGCAGAATCTCTGACATGAAAGCGGCGGCAGAAATAATGAAAGGCAAAAAAGTCGCAAAGGGACTGCGCTGCATTATTTTCCCCGGTACGCAGAAAATTTTCCTTGAGTGTATGAAACTTGGTTACGCGCAGATTTTCGTGGAAGCGGGCTGCGTGTTTAACACGCCTACCTGCGGGCCCTGCCTCGGCGGGCATTCGGGGATTTTAGCGGAAGGCGAGCGCGCGCTCGCGACAACGAACAGGAACTTCGTAGGCAGAATGGGACATCCCGGGAGCGAGGTTTATTTATGCAGTCCGGAGGTTGCGGCGGCTTCAGCTGTTCTCGGTTATATCGGTGCAGAATTTAAGTAAAACAGGAATCTCGCATATACAAATATCCCACACTATATCATAATCAACTTTATCGTAATCATGAGCGACTATATTTCTCAAAAATTTAATACTGCGCCAAGGGATTTCTTTACTATTTTCCTTAAATTCTTCGCTCAGCTGATTACCAAGTTCGCCTATTTGCAGCAAACATAAGCAAACAGCGTTTCGGAAAGTTACACTTTCAGTGAATTTCTTTTTACTGTTGTCGAAGTCATTACACGTTTCGTTAATCTGATTGCAATATTTTATAATTCTGCATAAAACATTTAAATCCTTACTGCTCATAAATCACAACCATATCCCTTTCGATTTTCCTGTTAAATGCTTCATCTTTTTCATACTCGTTTAAGCTTGAAGATGTTATCAAATCCACCTTTTTGTTAAAACATTCTTGCAAATCTCCCCACAACCCCGCAAACCGCAAGCCCCGAAGCCTGCCTTTGTCTATAATAAAATCAAGGTCGCTTTTACTGTCGGCTTCGCCTCTCGCATATGAACCGAACAGATAAACGCGGTCAACGTCATATCTCACTGCTATAGGTGCAACAATGGTTTTTATTTCGTTTATTGAATATATTTTATCGGACATTTTTTAACCTCCTTTTCAATAATAAGTATAGCATATTATATAAATAAAATCAACAAGGAGATTCCTAACATGAACATAAAAGGCACAGCCCACAAATATGGCGACAACGTCGATACAGACGTCATTATCCCCGCAAGATATTTAAACACCGATAACCATGCCGAGCTTGCGGCGCACTGCATGGAAGACATCGACAAGGCTTTCGTAAAAAAAGTGCAAAAAGGCGACATAATTGCCGCGGGGGAAAACTTCGGCTGCGGAAGCTCGCGTGAACACGCGCCGATTGCGATTAAAGCGAGCGGCATAAGCTGCGTAATCGCAGGCTCTTTCGCGCGGATTTTTTACCGTAACGCGATTAATATAGGTCTGCCGATTTTAGAATGTCCCGAGGCTGCAAAGGCGATTTCCGCCGGCGACAGCGTCAGCGTGAATTTCGACACCGGCGAAATCATAAACGAAACAAGCGGTGAAAAATTCAAAGCCGAGCCGTTTCCAGAATTTATAAAAGAGATTATAAACGCGGGTGGGCTTATAAATAATGTACAGTTGAAAATGAACAATTATTAATCCTGCATTTATAATCGTTTAAATTGAAAACTGTTCCACAGTTTCAATTTAAACGGGTTTCCGCTGCGTGAGCGCAGCGGGCGCTGTCGCAACAGCGCAAGCCCCTTTAACTTAAAAAGCGAAAC
>JAITFV010000170.1 GCA_031281115.1 Oscillospiraceae bacterium
CACACCGCTCTCACCTATTAAACAGGGATTGTTCTTGCGGCGGCGCAGCAGAATCTGTATAATCCGCTCAATTTCGTCACCGCGGCAGATTACAGGGTCGATTTTCTTCTGGCGGGCGAGCTCGGTCAGGTCTCTGCCGTATTTTTGCAGTACACCTTTCGAGTTTTTGCGCGGATTTGCAGTTCCGGTGTAATCATAGCCGCTGTCGGAAATGTCGTTATCGGAACCCCGGTTTTTTGCTTCGGATGGCAAACAGTCGTTACTGACTGCGCCGAGATTCACGCCCATCTCCTTTAATATAAGCACCGCGTAGCTCTCGGTATCTTTTATAACAGCGCGCAGAAGATGCTCTGTCCCTACAAAATTCTGGTGAATCCCGCGAGCTTCGGAAATTGCATTTTCCATTATGCGCTTGCTTCGCGGCGTAAAATCGCGCAGGTCTAACTTTGTCGGAATCCCGCGCCCGACTACTTTTTCAATTTTACGCAGGACCTCATCGCGAGTTACCCCGTGCTTAGTCAGAACTAAGTAAGCAACGGTGTTCTCCGCGCTTAACAACCCGCAAAGAATATGCTCGCTCCCTATATAAATATGCCCGAAAGACATAGCAGCATTTAACGCCTCTTTAAGCGCACGGTTGGCTTTTTCTGTAAAATCGCTGAATTCTATCATTTTCATGACCCTTCCTTCCTCGTTGAGGAGGATTTGTGCCGAGTTGGTTTTTGAGGCACAAACCGACGTGTTTGAAAGAAATTTTTAGATTTCTTTCAAACTTTTCTCCTATTGCTGTAACATATTTTTAAAAAAGGCATACAATTTATTATGAAACGTTTCATACACCATTAAACAAATTTAATCAAGGAGGAACATATTATGTTTTTCGGAAACGGAAACTGCTGCTGGATAATCGTAATCCTGCTTCTTCTCTACTGCTTCTGCGGAGACGGTTTCGTAGGCGGAGCAACAGGCGGAAACTGCTGCAACAGCAGCTGCAATCCCTGCGGATGCTGATTATACTGAAATCCATCTTTAAATATGGAGTTTGGTATCGGTACTTATACCGATTCCAATCAAAGATTGGAATCGGGGGTGCCGCAGTCTACGTGACTGTAGTAGTTTGGCTCTGCCAAACTACGAAGCGCCTGTCGCAACAGCGCAATCCCTGTTTCTGAACAAACAAAGTTTTTTCAGAAACAGTATTAGCGAAGTTCGTAAAGCGGCGGGAGAGCTCGCCGCTTTCTGACACTTTCAGAGACATAGTCCTTTAACTTAAGATTTTATATATCTTACTACTAAAATCCAGTAAACCGGTTTATTGGATTTTAGGGATGGCGCTGCTGCGACAGCGCGAAACCCTAACAGTATTACAGTTAAACGAGTGTAACTGTAATAACTCTGTAATCTTTTTGTAATCATTTTGTAATAATTTTACTTAAAAATCCCTTGCGAGGTTCATTTTTTGGAAAATATTTGCATTCAACGGTAAAACCTGTGACGGTTTTGCCGTATTATTTTTATTATATTCGTGAGATAATAGAAATAATTCGAGTAATAATTTAGTTAAATGTGACAGATTTGAGCTAATTGTATAAGTTTTTTTCCATAAAATGGTGATTTTGTCTTGACAAAACAAAATGAATGTGATAATATCTGATTATGGTTGCTGACGCGACCAAAAATCTTTACGATTAAATTTATGAGGTGAAAGTATGAAAAGACTATTAGCAATTATGTTATCCATGTTTATGGTTCTCGGTTTTGCCGTGGGCTGTGTCAGTGACGAAGGCACTCCTGCCCCCGCTCCTTCCGGCGAAACAAGCGACCCCGTAGTACCGGATTCCGAACCCGTTGTTCCGGTAGACCCCAACAAAGAAGACCTTAGAGTTTGGTCTTTCACTGACGAGATTACTAACGCGATTGCAAGATACGCGGAAATGAACCCCGATTCGATTGTAAATAACTTTAACATTGTTCCCGTAATCCTTACCGACTGGGACGGCTCTTACGAGCAAGCAATTGAACCCGCTCTCAAAGCAGGCGGCGACAACGCTCCAGACCTCTTCGCTGCTGAACAGGCATTCGTGCTTAAATTCTCACAGGGTGAATTCTCCAGTTTCGCTGCAACTTATACCGAACTCGGTATTGAAAACGTTGAAGGCAAAATTGTTGATGCAGGTCTCGCTCAATATGCTGTTGATGCCGGCAGAAGAGACGGCGAAGTTGTAGCACTCCGTTTCCAGGAAACAGGAAGCTGCTTCATTTACCGCCGTTCTATCGCGGAAGAAGTTTTCGGAACAGCTGACCCTGCAGTTATCGGCAATATTGTCGGTCCGGGTTGGGATAAGTTCATGGAAGCGGCAGCACAAGTAAAAGAGCACGGCTATGCAATGGTCTACGGCGATGAAGACGTATGGCAAGTTGCAAGAGACGGCGCGGCTCAGTCTTGGGTAGTAGACGGCACTCTTTATATCGACCCTGCTCGCTTAGCTTACTTCGACCTCGCAAAAATCCTTTATGATAACGACTATATGATTGGTGCAGGCGCATGGAACGACGGCTGGTTCGCAGGTATGGCAGGAACAACCGACCCTGTTGTATTCGCTTATATGGGTCCCGCATGGCTGATTAACTACGTCATGGCAGGTCAGGCAGCGAACAATCCTTCCTACAACGACTGGGCAGTAACAACTTCTCCTGTACCGTGGGCATGGGGCGGCACATGGCTCTTTGGTCACCGCGACCTTCAAGGCGACAAGAGGGCAGCTGTAGCTGAAATTCTCGAATGGATTACCCTTGACATTTCTGAAGACAGCTTCCAGCAGCACTTCGCTGCAGGCACTCTCTTCCGCGGAAGTGAATTATTCTCCGCAGAAGCAGCAGCTTATGAAGCAGGCGAATCCGCGAAAGACGCAGTTGCATCTTCAGTAATCATGGCAAGAACTGATGGCTCGATTGATATGCTCGGTGGACAAAACATGTTTGAATACTTCATTCCCGCAGCAGCAAATGCAAGGTCAAGCCACTGGCACGAGTTCGACTCTACCATTAACGGCATATTCCAGGATTTCTGCCGCCAGTACTACTCCGGCGAGATGACCAAGGAAGAAGCTTTAGAAGGATTTAAAGCTCAAGTTTATGACAGACTCGGTATTCCGTCAGAATAAGGATGCTAAAGCTAAAAATAAGTTAAACGTTTATTAACTTGCTCCTAAAAACGGGGCGGATGGAATCCCGTCCGCCCCGCTTTGTTAGGCGGAAAGGACTATTATGCCATGAAGCACGGTAAGAACTTTAGTTATGCAAAATATGGTTATATATTTTGTATACCTTTTTTTGCAATATATCTTATATTTTCGCTTTACCCTATTATTTATACAATCTCAATAAGTGTCACCGACAGACAGGGAGCGGGAGTAGACGGCATTGAATATGGTATTCAAAAACGAGCTTTAGTTGATGAAGAGCAGGTTCCTTTATTCGAAGAAGTAGAAAAGGCTGTAACTAATGAAGTTGTAACTCCTATAATTGATATAATGGAAGTGCCTATATTTGAGGACGGAGTAAATGTAGGAAACCGTACCGATGAAATACACAGGCGCAGCTTTATGGGGCATCCCCTGTACATAGTAGAGGGAGTAGTCGTCATTGACAGACACGGTAATGAGGTTTTTGACAACAGCGGCGACCCTGTTTACGTTGAAGGAGAACGCAGGGGCGACGATGTGATTTATTATACTCAAAGAGAGCGTGGCGTCGATGAATACGGAAATCCCGCATATCGTACAATTGAAACCCCCTTGCTTGATGAGTTTGGTGAACCGCAAACGGTTTTAGACCCGCTCGGTAACTTCAGGTGGGTTTTAAACAGCCCGATGTTCAGAGAGGCAATCGGAAATACGTTCAAAATTTGGATAACGAACTTCATTCCGCAAATCGTTCTTGCGCTCACCCTTGCCGCCTGGTTTACAAGCCGGTGGTCAAAAATCAAGGGACAGGGATTATTTAAAGTTCTTTTTTATATGCCTAATATTATTACGGCAGGAACAATCGCTGTATTATTTAACGCGCTCTTCGCGTTTCCTATGGGGGTTGTCAACAACACTCTCACCAGTATAGGGATTTTTGAAAGTGCTAAAAATTTCGGAACCGACGGAACAGCTCAGCAGGCAATAGTAGCATTTGTGCAGTTTTGGATGTGGTATGGCTACACAATGCTAATCTTTATTTCCGGTATAATAGGGTTAAATCCCGAGATGTATGAGTCGGCGGATATAGACGGCGCAAGCGCGGTTAAACAGTTCTTCTACATAACCCTGCCGAACCTCAGAACTATCATGATATTCACCGTTGTTTCGAGTATAATCGGCGGTTTGAATATGTTTGACGTACCGTTCCTGTACGCCGGCGGAGGGCCCGCAACAGTCATCGGTGGCGGCTCCACCACTACTACCAGTATATGGATTTACAACCAGGCGTTCGGAGATGCGTACAGGTATAATACCGCATCGGCGGCGAGTGTGCTTATGTTCTTAATCATCGCTGTACTCTCGGCTATAATTTTCTTCATCATGCGCGATAAAGAGGAAGTACGGATGAGAAAATACAAGAAAGCTGAGTTAAAAGCTCTTAAAAAATCAGTAAAGGCGGTGGATTAAAAATGTATGATTCAAATGTAAAAAAACATTTAAGAGCCGGTTTTAAAGTGCTTATTTACGTAGTTTGCATCTTTTTAGCTGTTTTGAGTGTACTGCCGTTTCTGATTATGATTGTTAATGCGACCAGAAGCACTATAGAAATTCAGTCGCAGGCAATCTCGCTTATCCCTTCAAGGCATTTTATGGATAACTTCAGGTCGCTGGACAGAGGAAGCTTCAATGCGTTTATAGGGTTCAGAAACTCAATGATAGTATCTGTAGGCGCAACCATCGGCGCAACCTATTTCTCCAGCCTTACCGCATACGCATTGTCTGCTTATGACTGGAGATTCAAGAGACCTGTGTTCACGTTTATTATGGCAGTTATGATGGTTCCGGGGCAGCTCGCGGTAATAGGTTTCGTGCAGTTCATGTATAACATCAATATGGTAAATAATTTTCTGCCGTTTGTTATCCCTGCAATCGCCTCTCCCCCAACAGTTTTCTTCATGCGGCAATACCTGCTTTCAACTTTTTCGATTGACATAGTAAACGCTGCGCGGATAGACGGCTCGCATGAATTCAGAACCTTTAATTTTATTGTGCTTCCGATGATGAAGCCCGCTATAGCGATGCAGGCGATTTTCATCTTTGTAGGTACGTGGAATCAATTGCTTATGCCGTTAATTCTTTTGACTAACCCAGATAAATACACCATGCCCGTCATGGTAAGGCAGCTGACGGGCAGCATCTACCAGACAGAGTTCGGCTCAATTTATTTAGCACTGACAATGTCGGTTATCCCGCTGTTTATTGTATATTTTGCTTTATCTAAGTATATAATTGCCGGTGTTCAGTTAGGCGGCGTAAAAGAATAATTCCGATAAATTTCAAGCCCGTTTTAATCGGGCTTGTTTTTTTCGGAAAAATGTGGTAAAATAAAAGGATAGGATAAAATTAAGGAGAAAAAAGATGGAAAAATTAAAAAGAACTCATTATTGCGGAGATATTATAAAAGCAAACGAAGGCGAAAATGTAACT
>JAITFV010000262.1 GCA_031281115.1 Oscillospiraceae bacterium
GCTTTTCCCGCTCCCCGAAACACCGGTAATGCAAGTCAGTACGCCGAGCGGAATGCTCACGTCTATATTTTTTAAATTGTTTTCTTCTGCGCCGAAGACAGTAAGCATGCGCCCGTCGGGTTTCCTGCGCTTCTTGGGAATCGGGATTTCTTTTCTGCCGGAGAGATACTGCCCGGTGATTGAATTTTTGCAAGTGAGAACATCGTTCATGTCGCCTGCGCAAACGATTTCACCGCCGTGGATTCCCGCGCCGGGTCCGATGTCAACAATATAATCAGCCGCATGCATGGTTTCCTCGTCGTGTTCAACTACAATCAGCGTATTTCCGAGGTCGCGCAATCTTTTTAAAGTCGCGATTAATTTATCGTTATCGCGCTGGTGCAATCCGATACTGGGTTCATCAAGAATATACAAAACGCCCATCAGTGAGCTTCCGATTTGCGTAGCAAGGCGAATCCGCTGGCTTTCTCCGCCTGATAATGTTCCCGCCGCCCGCGAAAGATTAAGGTAGCCGAGCCCCACGCTTTTCAAGAAGCCGAGACGTTCGCATATTTCTTTTATTATCTGCTCAGCAATCAGCATATCGCGCTCGGATAGTTTCGAGTTCAAACTAAATTTCAATGCTTCGTCTATGCTCATTTTGCAATAATCGCTGATGTTTACATCCGCGACAGTCACCGACAGCGCTTCTTTGTTGAGCCGTTCACCCTTGCACGACGGGCAAAGCACATCGCTCATAAGAAGTTGAATTTCATCTCTTTAATGATTACTTCCGGTTTCGCGGAAACGCCGTTCCAAGTTATTCACAAGCCCCTCAAAGTCGGTTGTGTACCGCCCGTGACCGTTTTCATATGAACGTTGGACTTCTATTTTTTCGCCGTTCGTGCCGTATAGAAGTACATTCAGCGCGTTCTGCGGAAGTTTGCCGACAGGCGTTGTGAGCGAGAATTTATAATGCTTCGCAAGCGCCTCATAGTACATCTGCGCTATCGAACCCTCTGCATATCCCCAACCTGAAGCTTTGATTGCGCCCTCCTTGATTGAAAGCTCTTTATTCGGAATAATCAGCTCAGGGTCAACCCGCATGAAAGTACCGAGCCCGCTGCATTTCTGACATGCTCCGTAGGGATTGTTGAACGAGAACATTCGCGGCTCAAGCGCTTCAATGCTGACACCGTGTTCAGGGCAGGCATAATTCTGCGAAAACCGGAGAGCCTCTGCCGGCAATACGCCTTCGGCGTTGTTCTCTCCCGCAACATCAACATTAATTAAACCGTCTGTTAAACTTCCCGCAGTTTCCAAACTTTCGGAAAGCCGCGATTTTATATCAGCTTTAATCACAAGTCTGTCAACCACAACTTCTATATCATGCTTGATATTTTTATCAAGTTTGATTTTCTCTGAAAGGTCGTAAATACTGCCGTCGATGCGCACTCTCACGTAACCCTGCTTCCGAATTTGGTCCAACTCTTTCTGATACTCTCCCTTGCGCCCGCGAACAATCGGGGCAAGAACTTGAATCTTCGTTCCCGGTGGCAAAACAAGTATTTGGTCTACGATTTGGTCGATTGTCTGCTGTTTAATTTCACGATTACAAACAGGACAATGCGGGATTCCGATTCTGGCGTAAAGCAGCCGCAGATAATCGTAAATTTCCGTTACTGTTCCGACAGTTGAGCGCGGATTGCGCGATGTTGTTTTCTGGTCGATTGAAATTGCCGGTGAAAGCCCTTCAATACTGTCTACGTTCGGTTTCTCCATCTGTCCTAAGAACTGCCGCGCATAGGACGAAAGGCTCTCAATATATCTCCTCTGTCCGTCTGCGTAAATCGTATCAAACGCCAGCGAGGACTTTCCTGAACCGGAAAGCCCTGTCATGACGATTAGTTTATCGCGGGGTAACTCGAGGTCGATGTTTTTTAGATTGTGCTCACGCGCACCGCGGATTGTGATTTTACTGATTGGCATTATTATTTTTGTTCTCCTGTAGTATTTTACAAAACTCTTGACATATAATTATTTGTGTGTTATAATACGAATAGACAAGAGTATGCCGTGTAGATACGGTCACCCTCAATGTTAGCAATTAGTTATAACCGCCTTATTGGGAAGTGAGGCGGTTATTTCCTTTTTTTATAGCTGTTCTGCATGATTTGCACGACTTTGCAGATTACAAGTGTTAAAGTAAGCATCTCTAATATACTCATACAGCATCACCTCATCTCTGAGGGAGGGCTTGACCGCACTACCGTTTTGCGTTGGCATACCCTTGTACATTTTAATTATATCATACTGTGTCATTTTTTGTCAAGGGCGCAAGGCAATTTTCAATTCATGCTAAATAAATCCCGTAGTCAAGAATCGCGTTTCCGCTGCTGTCTTTTTCGGTGAAGCGCGGGCAATTATAACGCTCAAAATGATAAAGGTATTTTTTCTCGTCATACATGAAATTCCCCATATCATTTTTCTTAAGTTCATCAACGCATTTTTCATGCATTCCATAAATACTGCCATCGTCACGATTGCCCTTAATCCAGCAGATTCCGACATCGCCGCCCTCTAAATCGAGAAACTCATACCCTTCGGGAGCTTCGGTGCCGGGCGGCAGAAACATACCTATCCAGTACTCGAAATTCTCATCAGTTCCATCGCAGCGCATAAAGCCGAGACAACCGTTTTCGATGTCCCTTACCGCGCCGAGTTTTTCGAGAACCTCGAACCATCCGTTTGGGAACCACTCGCTCCATTTTGCGCCGTAACCGCCGTATTCATCTCTGTCGCTGTTTCCGTAACGCTTGCCTATAAGGCGCAGAGCCGGTAATGTCTCTTTGTAAGTTTTAATAATTTCTGTCATTTTTTCCTCCTTATTATTTTAGTTTTTCGGTTTTAATTTAACCATGCAAAGTTTTTTATAATCTTCAAATTCTGATTCTTTTTCAATTCTGAACATGAAATATTTCCCGATTTTCATGAAGTCGCCTGCGTTTTGGTAGCAATCACGAACTTCCGCCGAAAGCTCCGGCAGAATCGCTTCTGCTTCTTCACTGAGTTTATATGCCATTACCATAAAGACAGAGAAACCGCCGACCTCGGGATAAAACGTACCGAGAGCCTGCCCACTTTTCTGAAACTTTACATTCCAGCCCGGCGCGCCCGAACAAACGCTGAACGTCATTTTCGGTTTTGCTTTGTAAGTATTCTCCATAAAGCCAAACAGAGATTTCCACAGGGGATTATTGATATAACTCTCAATTTCCTCGTAACGGGGCTGGTGCGAAGCGGGAAATAAAACGTGCCAATCCATCTTTATAATTCTCCCTTTTCTTCAATCCAATCAATAAATAAAGAATATCGCTTAGTTGTGAATTTAAAAACGCAGTAATCAGGGTCTTCATAACCCTTAAAATGCCCTTCTAACCCTTCATACCACATTTCCTTTTTGACATCGGGGTCTGTTATGATTTCAATGTCGCCGGAAAACGAAACGCTGTATTCTTCAGACGCGAAACACACGCAGGCGCGGTTGTTGTTCCGGGTACGGTTTGCCTTATTACTGCCTAACCCGCTGCAGAATGTGAGCCACTTAACGCCGTCGGCTTTAGAGACGGTCGCAACAGATGACGAGGGATAGCCGTCTTTATCAATCAGAGTAAGTACGAAGTTGCGCTGTTTAAGAATAATTTCCCCTGCTTTTCTAATTAATTCGCTGTTCATATTTTCATTAAGTCCTTTCTTCACCGGCGAGGCATGAAAACAACGTTTTCCCCGTTTCGGTTGTATTTTGATTCAAAATTGTTTTCATTAAGTCCTTTCTTCACCGGCGGGGAATGAAAACAACGTTTTCCCCGTTTCGGTTGTATTTGGCTTCAAACTTGTTTTCATTAAGTCCTTTATATGCGGATAATGCTTATACTATACGTTGATTATTGTATTTGATAAAATCAAGCTGAATTACATCTTCGCCCGTCAAGTAATGTTTTTCGTTTTGATTTCCTTCTGGGTGCGGCAAAAAACCACATTTTCGCAACATTTTCACACTGGATATATTGTGTGGGTAGCAACCGGCGTGTATATAGTCAAGCGATAAAACCTCGAAACAGTATTTTACCCCTAACGAAAAAGCACGAGCTCCATAACCTTTGCCCCTATACGGTTTATAAATTATTATTGCTAAATCCGACGGTGTATCTTCAGAAGAAACAAATATTGAGCCTATACTGGCATTATCGGAGTGCCGAATGATGGTAGCGACAAATCTGGCTTGTACTGTGGTATTTGTTGTTGCTTGCCATTCTTCAAATGACCGGGTGAGTTTGTGATTATAACCGCTTTGCGTTTCATCGTCTTGCCAACAACGATAACAGTCTAAATCATCTTCCGAATCTATGTATTCAGATAGACTGATTACATCATCAGATATATATGTTTTTCTTTCCATATCACACCCTCACTAATATAAATTAGCTGTATACCAACACACTTGTCTGACATAGCTTTCAACTTAAACGAGTTTACTTTGTTTCAAATTTCATACTGCCCACCTTTTCAACTTCGGATAACTCAGCAGCATATCCGCTCGTGCCTCGTTCGCAGTTTTGAACACGCCCGCTTCGATTACGTGAGGAATGCAAAACTCGACCATCTGCTCCATAGTCGTGCTTTCGTCAGTGAAACCGCCGTCTTTGTAGCAGTAATGGCAATAATCCGTACTTCTGCTTCCGTCTTTCTCCGTGCCGTACTCCTCGCCCTGCATGGGCATCATGCAGCTTTGGCAAAAAATCACGTTTTCCATATGCTTACCTCCTGAAATATTTTATATTTCGATTTTATCATATTTAATATGACAGCTGTGTGTCATATTCCTTCCATAAATTTCCGCCTAATAGAGTATATAATATAAATCTTGCTTTTGCAAGATTTATATGATATACTGTCAATATACGCAAGGAGTCTAACATAAGGCGGTTTAAATCATGGAAATTATTTTAAATTTAATTATTATTGCATTATTAGTTTTAATTATTTTGCTCTTGTTCGCAAGAAATAAAAACCGGAATACTAACGAGGTCGAAGCACTGCTGAAACGTTTCTTTGAGGAACAGTGCGACGGCGTAGCGAAGCAGATTGCAGCCGGCACAACCGAGCAGTTTAACCGCTTCGGTTTAATTCACGAAAGCATAAACAGAACATTGCAGGAGAGTCGTACCGAAATCACAGCCACCCTCGAAAGTAAAATTAAATCGCTTCAAGAAAGCAATGAAAAACGCCTTGAGCAGATGCAGGGCGTAGTAGATGAAAAGCTTCAGAAAACACTTGAAACACGGCTCGCGCAGTCATTTGAACTTGTAAGCAAGCAGCTCAACAGCGTTCAGCAAGGGCTCGGCGAGATGAAAAACCTTGCCGCCGACGCTAAGAGCCTTAAAAACGCGCTGATTAACAGCGTAAACGAGCGCGGCGCATACGGCGAGGTAAGGCTCGAAAAGCTGCTCTCCGATATTCTTGCGCCTAACCAATATGAGTCAAACGTGGAGATTTCAGGCGGCCGGGTAGAGTTTGCGGTCAAGCTGCCGGGCAGCGGCGATGAACCTCTGTTTCTGCCGATTGACTCTAAGTTTCCCATCGCGGATTACAACCGGTTGCTTGACGCCGAAGACAGAAATGATATAAAAGAGGCAAGGGAGTCGCTCTTAAAAAGAATCCGCAGCGAAGCAAAAACGATACAAAGCAAATACATACAGCCGCCGAAAACAACCGATTTTGCCTTGATGTTCCTGCCGACCGAAGGTTTGTACGCCGAGGTAATCCGAAACACCGCTTTCTTCGAGGAATTGCGCAATAAATACAGAGTTACTGTTGTCGGTGCGACGACGCTTTCTGCATTTTTATATTCACTCCTTATGGGCTTCAATACTCTCGCCGTGCAGAAGAAATCACAGGAAGCATGGGACATTTTGCGTTCTGTTAAATCCGAATTTGCACAGTTCAGTGATATGCTTGACAAGGCACAAATGCAAATTCAAAGAGCGGATAAAACCTTGGAGGAAATCAAAGGCACACGAACGCGGATGATGAACAGAAAACTACGCAGTTTAGAAACTGACGTTGAAAATGATATAGCTGATTAAATTGAAAGCACTAAAGTGTTTTTTTCTTAACTGACTATAATCCGCTTCTTGACGAGGAATAATTTTGCTTGACACCGGCGGTGTTTTATGTTACAATTTACTTCGGTTAGCTTTGGGGCGTCGCCAAGCGGTAAGGCACCAGACTCTGACTCTGGCATTCATGGGTTCAAATCCTATCGCCCCAAGAGAATTGTATAAATACGAACCCCGAGCCACTGTGGATTGGCGAGGTGTTCGTATTTGTTTTTAAGATTGGCTTGTAAAGTGGATTTATACGCCTATACACGTATATTTGAAGTCAAACAGCGGAAAATACTCTCGCCCTTGACTTTTGAAAAAACAGGCGACAAAAGGGGCAGTTTGTATAAATTTTTGAATAATAAAAGCAACCGTAAAATAACGATTGCTTTTATTATATTTTGTTTGATTTTCTTGCAATTAAATCATACCTTTGCAAAAACAGAAATTATATAATCGTTTAAATTGAAAACTGTTCCACAGTTTCAATTTAAACGGGCTTCCGCTGCGTGAGCGCAGCGGGCGCTGTCGCAACAGCGCAAGCCCCTTTAACTTAAAAAGCGAAACGCTTTTTAAGTTAAAGGACTATA
>JAITFV010000250.1 GCA_031281115.1 Oscillospiraceae bacterium
GCGTTTCGCTTTTTAAGTTAAAGGGGCTTGCGCTGTTGCGACAGCGCCCGCTGCGCTCACGCAGCGGAAACCCGTTTAAATTGAAAACTGTGGAACAGTTTTCAATTTAAACGATTATATTGCTCCCCAAATTGAACCTTGCCGTTCCTAAAAGATATATTGAGTTTGGCATGAGGTGCATTGTGGCGTGAAGGTCGGCTAAGAAACATTTTAGCATAATAATCAACACAGCAGTTCAAAGTTCCGTTAATGTCACCTTTGGGCTTGAAAATTTTTATTTCTCCGAGGTTCGCAGCTTGCGAACAGTCATCCTCGCAATAAGGTGACATATACGGAACCTTTGTTTCTTTTTAAGTTTGTCATGTTATAATGTATTATGATTGTCAATGTGAAATATCTGCACAGAAGATGCCTTCTGAAACTATTTAAATTAACATGAATTTGCATTCCTCGAAATGTTAAAAAGGAGGGACACTTATGCTTGACAAAGAACGGCTTTTGAAAATTCAAATTCTTAATGATGATTGGATAAAACAAACAGGTGATGTCCAGCTAAAATTATATTCAACAATTGTAAGCTCTTTTATTAATGATTTTCCTGCGAGGGAGGAAGATATAAAAACGGCGTTAAAGATAAAAGACCTTGATACTCTCGAAAAATCCCTTGAGTCGCTCTGCAGTATGCTGAAGCAAATTCATGCAGAAAAACTGATTGAGGAGCATTCGAGCAGCCTTGACAAAATAAAAGAAATCCCTTATGAAGATTTGCAAAGTAATACAGTCAATTTCTTGAAGGCTGTATCGGCGCTGTCTATTGACTTGCAAATGGTTGAGTATCAAGTTTCTCCGGGGCAGTCTCCCCCTGAAGAAACAGAAAAACCCGAATGTTCAAATACTATATTGGCTGTTGACGATGCAAATGTTTTCCTGATGATTATAAAAGCAACGCTGCAAGACTCCGGCTATAAAGTAACTTGCATTAATTCCGGCGAGGCGGCTTTGAATTACCTTAAAAACAATCGTCCCGGTCTTTTTATACTTGATATTGAAATGCCCGGAATGGATGGTTATGAACTCGCTCAAAAAATAAGAAAAGCCGGACACGGCGCCCCGATTATCTTCCTGACGGGCAACTCAAAAAAAGACTCCGTGATTAAAGCAATGCAGGCGGGTGCAAACGATTTTATCGTTAAGCCGGTCAATAAAGAGCAGTTGCTCGAACGGATTGGAAAATACATAAAGCTTTAAATTCACAGGGACATCGGCAGCTGCGGAAGAATCCCGTATGATGTTTAAACCTTTTTACTTGGTGCAAAAAGAGCATTATTTATAATGCTCTGGAAAGGCAGTCAATGAGCGGAATTAAGTATGAAAGCGTAAACAAACTGAGTGACGCGTTAGCTCAAATCACAAAATTGCCGGCACTTTCAGCCGGTATATTAGAGGATGCCGCCAATGTTATAGCGGAGATAGGCTGCCGCGCCCTCAATACACACAGGGTAGGGATTTGGTCTTCAAAAGACGGAGCGCTGACGCTTAACAGTGTAGTTTATTATGACATATCAACAGATGAACACGCCATTTTGACTGACGTGGATATGTCAGCTTGCATTGAATACAGAAAGCTTCTTAAAACCGAACGGTTAGTAATCATAAATGACGCTTTGGAGCCGAATCCGCTGACTCCTATGTTAGGCGGATACGGACCTAACATCTGCGCACTTTTAGATGCGCCTATACGTGTCGGCGGCAAGCTGGCAGGCGTTGTTTGCATTGAACATGACAGATGTGAAGAATTTCCCGATAAACGTGAATGGACGACAGAAGAACAGGGTTTTGCATCTTCGCTTGCGGATTTTATGGCGCTTGCTATAGAAAGTGCAGAAAGGCGCACTTTGATGCGCCGTACCGAAACATTGATGAGCAATCTGCCGGGCATGGTTTTCCAGTGCCTTAACGACCCTCCCGAATTTACATTTACTTTCGTCAGCGAAGGCAGCTTGGCGCTCATGGGATATAAAGCGGAAGAACTCATAGGCAACACCTCTTTGAAATTCTTCGACATGGTTCACCCCGATGACGCGGATGCGCTTGCGGCGCAAAATGCGGTAACTCTCTCCGTCGGACTGCCGCTTGAAACAACTTTCCGCATTGTAATGAAAGACGGTACGATTAAGTGGATTTGGGAACGCAGCCGCGCTGTTGAGTTTAACCTCGACGGAACAGTACATCTTTTGGAAGGGTTTTATACCGATATAACCGAGCAGCGGCGTTTAGAAGCTGCGGAACTCGCCAACCGGGCGAAGTCAGAATTCTTAGCAAACATGAGCCATGAAATACGGACTCCGATGAATGCCATTCTCGGTATGGCTGACCTTGCTTTACGGAACATAGATTCCAAACAAACAACTCGTACATATTTAGGAAACATTAAAAGCGCGGGAAATCAGCTTCTGTCCATAATAAATGACATCCTCGACTTTTCCAGAGTTGAGGCGGGTGTTGTTGAGTTAGTACCGGAAAAATATAATATTCATTCTATGATTAATGACATAGTAACCATGATACATGTCCGTATCGGAGATAAGCCGATTGATTTTATCGTGGATGACGACCCGGAGCTGCCTGTTGAATTAATCGGCGACGTAACAAGAATCAAGCAAATTATCATTAATTTGCTGACCAATGCCGTTAAATTTACAAATGCGGGATATATAATCTTCTCAATAAAAGCGGAAAGCAGCGGAACCGACGGATTATGCAGATTAAATGTTTCCGTAACCGATACGGGACGGGGAATCCGCGATGAGGACATTAAAACATTATTTGAAAGTTTTTCGCAGCTTGATACCCGTAAAAACAGGGGCATAGAAGGCACGGGGCTCGGACTCGCGATTTCAAAAAATCTCATCGAGTTGATGGATGGCGAAGTTTCTATCGAAAGCAAATACGGAGAAGGAAGTTGTTTTTCGTTCTATATTATGCAAAAAATGGAAACACTCCGCTCTTTATCGAAGCTCCCGAATGCCGAACACTGCAAAGTGGCAGTGTGGAATCACAATAAAATAAAATCCAAAATATTTGCAGATAAAATTAATAAGCTCGGAGCGGTATGCGATATAATACACAGCTTGGATGACATTGCACAGTATACTCATGTGTTTTTTGATACTTCTAAGTTATATGAAATCTCAAGAATGCAGTGTCCCGACACGAAATTAATTGCCGTCACCCGTGGACTCATAGACAATGAGATATTAACGCCTAATATGGAGTACATACGGGTACCGCTCACCGGTATTTTAGCAATGCGGTTATTAGGCGGTTCAACAGAAAATATGCTGGAAAGCGAAACATCTGACAAGGAACATATTCTGCGGCTATTTAATGTTCGGGTGTTAATTGTTGATGATATAGATATTAATCTGATTGTAGCGGAAGAAGCACTCCTTATTTATGACGCTCAGG
>JAITFV010000301.1 GCA_031281115.1 Oscillospiraceae bacterium
AGAACCGTGGGACACACGGGGTTAGCTCGTGGATACTGATGTCAATAGGCATCTTGAACGAGAAGCCCCCGCTTCAAAAATCGGATTTATTCGATTTTAAGCGGCGGGAGCACGTCACTATACCATTTTTTCTTTCTTATTTAACTTGGGTAATTATATTTTCTATCTTAGAGCGATAATTATTCTTAAAATAATAACAAGCCAACGTATCAATACCATATATATTATGTTCGTTTTGCAAAGCGATTGCCCTGCAACCCCCGCATTTGAGCTTAAACTCGCACGAGGCACAAATTTTATTTTTCTCGTACAATTCTCGTATACGCGTGTTGATAAAGGAAAAAAATTCAGACGATTCTTTTAATATTTCGGTAAGCGGCGTTTTTAGGGTATTATCCGCGCTGTATTCAAACGATGTGCCGCACATAGGGATACACGGCAGTATTTTCCCGTCCGGCAGCAAATATAAATGCGTTCTGCAAATGCCGCATACGGGTTGATTCAGCATTTTTTCTGTCCCATCAAATCTTTCAAGAGGCGCATTCCATTGCTCAATATTTTTAAGATTATAGTAAAACCCGCCTAACAGAAGTGTCATAGGCATACCATAAGCGCGGTATAATGGTATGAAACGCAGATACGCCTCATATAAATCGCGGGTTGAAATTGAATTTTTAGCTTGCTCATCTTTCCAGCCGCCCGTATCCACTATCTGCGATGTTTTCCAATAGTCTACGCTGAGCGATTTTAGCAGATGGAAAGTATCGGTGAGCGAATCAATGTTGCCGCCATGGAGTGCCGTTGATACAGCTATGCGGTGTCCCGCTTCTTTTATGCGCTGAATCGCTCGTATAGTCTGCGCTTCGACTCCGCTTATACCTCTTAACCAGTCATGACAATTTACTCCGTCGAAACTCAAGCAAAACGTCCATTTTAGTTTTCTTTTTTCGCACTCAGCCAAAAATTTGTCGTCAGCGAGTAATCCGTTTGTATACAACTGCGTAATCGCAAATCTTTTTTCGATTAAAATGTCGATTAAATCCCAAAAATCCGCCCTGAAAAGAGGTTCTCCGCCCGTTATAAAGATTTCGGCGACTCCCGCAGATTCAAGCTGTTCTATAATGTGCAGGCAGTCCTTGAACGATAATTCACCGTGCAGACAATCGGGTGCGCTGACATAGCAATGTCGGCACTTTAGATTGCATTTGCCTGTAATCGACCATTGGATACCCTTTATATAGCGGCAATCGAATTTTTTATACCGTTGATAATCTTTCAACCCGCTGCCGTTATATTCCGTGTGTTCTTCCAAGAAGCCCTGCTCAATCCCCATGCGCCGGAAGTCAGCAAATTCAGGCAAAGATGCCGCCTGTGCGTTTTCTTTTGTTCCATCACAAAGTTTGAGCGCCTTAAACTGCTCCTTGTTTAAAAACACAGCTCTGCCTGTCTTTTGGTTCACGATTGCATACGGCAGCTTATCCCATCCGCGCAGCGCGAAATCATCTTTTAAGCGTAAATACTTCATAATTTTTTTCCTTATATAAATATATGTAGAATGCGAGGGATGATATTATCATCCCTCATGCAATAGAAAATACAGCCCTGCTTAAGATTATCTAATTATTGTAAGTGATTTGTACGCTCTCACCACCAATAGCAGTACAATGAACCTGTGTACTATTATCACCGGCGGTATTTTGATTAGCACCCTTGCTTCCGCCCGCAACAGCCTCGAGTTCGTCGTCGGAGAGCTCGCTGCCGCTGAAATGCGCTTTGGCTTCTGCAAGCGTAAATTCTAAGCCCATTTCCTTGGCCAATGGAAGCAGCGCAGTGAAATTCTCGTCAGTGAAATTTTCGAATGGAGTCCCGGCAGGTATTTTCTGCTCTTCAATTATTTTGGCAAATGCCGCTCCAAACTTTGGATCCGAAACCACGTGATTGTAAAATTCTGTAAATTTGCTCATTTTTAATCCTCCTAAAAATATAAAAATTTATTGATAAAATTGGTTAACGCTCTTTTAATTTAAGAATGACATGTCTAAAAAGATATGCCATTGGGACAAGGTCCCCAAAAATCCGGCTCAGTTTGGTTTCTCACCGGCGCAGAGGGGTCGCCCGACTCAAATTTAATCGTAGTTCCGCCCGCAACAGCTTCAAGTTCATCGTCGGAAAGCTCGCCGGCTTTTTTCTTGCTAAGATAATCTTTTAGTTCGACAAGGGTGAAATCAAAGCCTGCGTCTTTTGCCGCGGGAATCAGCGCATTGAGCTGTCCATCACTCAAATCTGTGAATGGAGTCCCTTCTTTTACTCCGTTGTCTTTTGCCGCTTTTATAAAAGCTGATTTGATTGCCTCGTCTGATTGCAGTTTCGCATAAAATTCTGTAAATTTGCTCATTTTAATCCTCCTGATATAATTTAATTATTGACACTACCCGATCCAATGTTATCGCAATGAATAATAGTCTGACCTTTGTTACAGCCTCCGGCAACGGCTTCAAGTTCATCATCGGAAAGCTC
>JAITFV010000018.1 GCA_031281115.1 Oscillospiraceae bacterium
CTTTACGAGCGTGTTTGAGCCCATAATTGTTGATTTGTAAATTTTCAACTTTTCAACAATTGTGGGCTTTTATTATCATTCTGCGTGTCAATTTTTCTCATTTTGCGTGTCAAGCAACAAATGAAATTGGGGATTGGTATCACACTATCAATCGCGTTGTCGGATTTGCAGTCATTTTGTTGGGGTTCCGGTTAAGCAGCGCGGCGAGGTAACTGAATGAACTGTTCGCTATAATCAAATGCTCGCATAATGTCATCAGCTGCATATCCCTGAAAGCGTTTTCACCTTTATTGCCGCTCACATACACGATTTCATCCGAGCGTTCAAAACCTAATGATTTCCGGTTTTCCTCACACCATGTTATATCATCGGAGAAAATGAAGAAAACCGGATTCTTTATCCGCATTTTAAACTGCGGCACGGCTACGTTATAAACCCCGGGACTCAGCGCCCAACCTAAATCTACAAAGTCACCGCGCCGTACGTGTACGCCTACTGAGCTGCATGAAGTTATCTGTCCGGCGAGATTTTTATTTGAATCATCGTCAAATTTCGGAAACGTCAGTTCCACAATTATTTTATCAAGCAGACTTTTAAAATAATTTCCGTTAATCCAGTAGCCATAATAATAAACGTTTCCCGGAAATTTGGCTATATCGGGGTGATAACCGTTACATTCGACTGATTTATATGGTTTGTTGTGCGGCGGGTGACACGAGGCTGACAGCATACTGCCTTCCGAAACACCGAGCATATTCAAGCCGTTGGCGTTTAAAAAATCAATGATATGCATATCTTCTTTTGTGATTTTAAGTATTTCATCCCACACATCGGCATCAAAATATTCGGAGAGCAGGTTTGGTTTCAAATTCCAAACTTTATTCAATTCGTATCCGTTATGTGTTTTTTGCTCGTTAAAAAAATAACGGTCATCCAAATAAACAACATCTCCGCTGTTTTCCTCTAAGAAACGACAAAAAATGTATTGGAAAGCCTGATTACCCAGCCCACCATCGAGAAGTATTATTTTCATTATGTTGTTTCCTCAAGAATTAAATTTTCGCATCCATCTCAACCCTGTCTGTCGAGTTGAACAGCGCGATTTCCCTCGTGATAAGCCCTCTGCGGTAATAATCAATTATAACGTCATCCATGAGTGCCATGCCTAAGTTCTTGCCCTGCTGCATAATCGTTTCGAGTTGATGGCACTTGTTTGAACGTATCATGTTTTTGCAGGCATCTGTACCGAGCAGGATTTCGAGGGCGGCAATTCTGCCCGTGCCGTCTTTGAGCGGCATGAGCGTTTGACTTATGACACATTCTAAAATCTGTGAAAGCTGTACTAACATCTGCTGTTGAATATTGTGCGGGCAGGCATCAATAATACGGTTTACTGCGTGAATCGCGCCTCTTGTATGTAAAGTCGCGAGTACAAGGTGCCCTGTTTCTGCCGCTGTTACAGCTAATTGCATTGTTTCGTAATCACGCATTTCCCCTACGAAAATAACGTCAGGGTCTTCGCGCAACGCGCTTTTAAGAGCCTGGCTGAAGCCTTTTACGTCTCTGCCGATTTCCCGCTGGTGAATAGTCGCTAATTTCTTTTCATAGCGGTACTCAACAGGGTCTTCAATCGTGATGATGTGACAGGGGCGCGTGGCATTAATGAAGTCAAGTATAATCGAAAGCGTGGTAGTCTTGCCGCTTCCGGAAACACCTGTCACAAGAATTAAACCGCTTCTCTTCAGCGATAATTCTTTCAACATCGGCGGCAACCTCATATCCTCCATGCTCGGAATCGTGCTGTTGAGCAGCCGGATTGCGCAAGCGAGCTTCCCCATCTGCCGGAAGACGTTGCAGCGCTGCCTTGCGCCGTTTTTAAGTTCAAACACGAAGTCAACATCGTTGCCGTTATTAAAGTTTTCTTCCTGGTCTGCGTTAAGAAGCTGTATAATCATGCGGTTGCTTACCTGAACATTGCTGAGCTCCGAAATTGATGTCAGGTCGCCGTTTATACGGAATACGGGTTCCATATCTACGGACAAATGTATATCGGAGGCGCCCTTCGCTCTTGCGGAGAGAATAAATTCTTCAAAAGTCATAAGAATAAAGTCCTTTCTAAATTTTCGGGCGAATTACTATCCGCTCCTGCAGCATTTAACCTTTAATCTTGAAAGTTATTCCGCTCGCCGAAAGATGCACCTCGTTGCACAAGTTAGCGATTCTCTGGTTTACGTTACCGAGAATTTCCCTGAACCAGCGCGCATCCTCCTGCGACGGGATGGGGCAGAATCCAAGCTCCGTTGAAATGATTATCATGTTTCCGTTGAAGTCTCTGACATTGTCCATTACTTCCATGACTTCACCAATCACCTGCTGCTCTATTTCTCTTCTAATCACATCGTTCATTTCAGAATAATCAGGGCATTTCCTGTATGTAACGCGGTTTACATACGCTGCCAAGCTGTCAAGGATTGTAAACTTACGACCTTTGACCATTCCGGCTAAGTTTTCAGCCTCTGTTCTGATATCCCATTCGACTCCGCGCTCCTTACAATTGTAATCAATCCTCCTTGCCGTATCACCGTCAAGATGATTGGCAATAACCATGTACAAAACGTTATCGCATCCGGAGAAATGAGTTACAGCCCAACGCGATTTACCGCTCGAGGCACCGCCCGTAATAAAAACTATTTTTGCCACTGCACACCGTTCCTTTCTGTAAAAATTTTAAAGAAAATTAATTGAAAAAGTATTTAGAATTAATTATACCATATTATTATTAACAAATCAAGCGTTCCATAAGACAATTTTTAAAAATGGTAAAACTGCATTTTATGCTGTTTTCTTCTGCTGTTGCCCGGCTTCGGCAGCTTCCGAAGCCGCATTAAAATCAAATGCACCGATAAAGTTATACTCAATGTGGATTCTGCGCGGGTGCTTTTTGCTGTATTTCGGGGTTGCAGATATTACAATCTTGTGTATAAGCTCACGTAACCGAAAGGCGAAAGCTGACACGGGAACACAGCACGGCAGGAAAGCGGTAAGCTATCTAAAGGCGATTCGGTACGTCAATCTATACTTACTCAAATAGAAAATATCGAAATTAACTTTCGTTGCCGTTTATCAAATTATTTTTCTGATAAATACGGCGTTTTAGGCTATGAGAACGCTAACAATTTCTTTAATCCCAAATTTCACGATGAGTTATTAGATGATATTTCAAAAAAACATCACGAAACGCTAAATCACCATTTGTAATAAATTTCAATGAAAATTATGTCGGTGGTAAAATTCCTCTTTACGCTCTTGTTGAGTTATTCAGTTTTGGGACGCTCTCTAAATTCTATAAGAATATGAAAAACGAGGATAAAAAAGCTGTTGCTGCCATGTACGGAATAAATTACATATATTTTAGCAGTTGGATTGAGAATATAGCGTATGTTCGTAATATCTGCGCTCATTATGGGAGATTATATAACGTTAAATTCACAAAATCCCCACAGTTATACAAAGAATATATCAACAAACTATCGTTTATTCGCTACTCCATTGGTTTTAAGGCATCTTTTACCAAAGGACAAGTAACGCATCGGCAGTTATAAGAACGGTTTCACTACTCGTAGCAGTCCACCTTGCGAAAACAAGGCAGAGCATTTCCGCTCTGCTTGTTTTCTCTTACGCCAACCCCGCCACTATCCTCAGTATCTCCAGCGCATCCGCAGTATCTATCTTCCCGTCACCATTCACGTCAGCAGCAGCCATCGCACTTTGACTCCTTATATCATGTTCCAACCCCGCAACAAACCGCAAAATCTCGAGCGCATTTGCGGTAGTTACCCAACCCTCTCCAAATATATCGCCCGGTTGATTGCGGTCAATCCACGTTAAATCTCTAATCGTTGTTACTGTCATTCCTCCATAAACGCTTTCGGCTGTGACATGAGTGCCGCTACGACTGGGAACATACCCCCCACTTATAAAAAATCCGTCAATTTCCATTGGAAATGTATAATTACCATGTCGATTTGGGAAATCACCCCATGCGCTTGGTGGAGAATAAACTATTATTTGTCTTTCATTATCTTGACCTCGGTAAATTTCAACTAATGATTCACCATTTGAACTATTTTCAAATATACCTTTACCGTT
>JAITFV010000187.1 GCA_031281115.1 Oscillospiraceae bacterium
TACAATTCTTTTCAAGTTCTTTGCGTTCATCTTATCTGCGCCAAGCCTTCAAATATTATTTTGGATAACCGGCTCTCTTGAAAACAAGCCGGTTGTGAAGCGAATATATCGCTTCTAAGTTGCATCTTCCTCAGTTCGTGACGGAGGTTGCCCGTTTTTCCAACTGCTGTTTCCGGTGAGATTCCTGAGCAGAATCCGCCGTGCAGTCTTAAACTCATCTCCCACAAACCCCAACCGTATCAGGAACAAGCGCATTAGTTGCATCAAACCCTCGAAACTAATTTGTTAAAGTACGCCCACCGCTTGCGGGTTGAACATCATCACGTCATGGCGTCCCCCTTTATTTTTGCTTTTTCTTCATTTTCAAGTTTTTGGGCGATGGCAAGTAATGTCCTCGCCAATAATTCAACATCAGGTTTTTCGCGAAATTCAGGAGAAACACGTAAATTTCGATGGATAGCAGTTCTGGTATATTTTTTTGTTTCCTTCATCATGCCGCCCTCGTTTCTGCCTTTGTAACCCCCACAGCCGCCGCGTGTGCGTTTTTCAGCCGCGATGCAAGCGCGTGTACCACATTCACCGTGACGGCGTTTCCGGCTTGTTTGTAGGCTTGCGCGTCGGAGTTGTTCTCGAGCAGTTTATCAATCTGCTCCTCATAAAAACCCTGTAGGCGAAAACACTCTCTCGGCATTAGACGGCGAATCCGCCCGCACAATGTAACTACGCCTTGTTGATTGCTCGTGTCAATAGTCTTGGCGATTGCTTCACCAACGCGCCCGCGCTTTTTATTCTGCTCGGCATAACTCAGATTAACAGAATCGCCGGGAGCTGCTTCTTTATAACCGCGCTTAGTCGCTTCTTTTATTAGCAGAACACCGGAACTCTCTGCTTTTCTGTTACCGATTCCGTGGTCGTAGCGGGCAGTTATACATCTGGCTTCGGGGGTAATTTTCGGGTCTTGATTCATGTCGATAAAGTATAAGCCGGTCTTCCCGCCGAGTCCACCAGATTTGGCGAGAAGTGTCTTTGCTAACCCTGCCGGATTATAAACACGCCGGTCTTGCCGTCCGCCTACGATTTGAATAAGAGCTTTTCGGTTTGAACAGTTGAAAGGTAATATTTGTCCGGCGCATTCTCGATTAAGATATCCGACAATATACACCCGTTTTCGGTTCTGCGCGACATTATAATCGGCGCTGTTAAGCACCGTCCACTCGATGCTGTACCCCATGCCGCAAAGCGTAGCGAGGATTGCGGCGAATGTTTGCCCCTTGCTGTGCGACAGCAACCCCGGCACGTTTTCAAGCAGAAGATACGGAGGTCTTTTCGTTTTAAGCACGCGGGCAATTTCAAAGAAAAGAGTCCCTCTTGGATCGGCAAACCCCTGCCGTTTGCCAGCGATTGAAAACGCTTGACAAGGAAAACCGGCGCAGAGCAGGTCGAATTCGGGTATTGTTTCTGTGTTGATTGTTTTTGCATCCTCATAATAAACCTCCGTTTCTTTTATATTGTGTAATCTTCGATACGCGGCACTCGCGTGCTTATCTATTTCGCAGTGACCGATACATCGGTATCCGCCCGCACGTTCCAATCCGGCGCGGAATCCGCCGACCCCTGCAAACATATCAAAATATCTAAACATATCTGGTTTCATGGACGCGGGTTTACCGTCTTCGCCGTTATAACTACGCCAACAGTTCGGTTCAGTCTCAGTTTTAATAAGCTCCAACTGATTCCTCCGGCAGATTTCAGTAAGCTGCACATAAGTTTCGGATACCTCTAATGTATGTTTTAAAAAATTCAAAGACGGTTCAAATGTGCGTTTTCGGGGATTATATTCTTCATCATTAAGATGCAGCAGATTAACACCCGATTCAGTCAGCGTCCATGCGTATGACCCGCTCCCCGCTCGTGTTCCGCCGATTCGCCGTTCTAAAACTTCAACCATTCCAAAGTCCTTGAGTTTTTGCATAATCCGGTTTGCCGCTCTGAGCGCGGCGGTCGGCGTAACTCTATCAATAAAATGAAGCCTCGCGATTTGTCCGGTAAGAAGATAACGGCAATCCTCCAGTGAGCGAAGAATTGTTTTGTCGCGCTCCGGCAAAATTCGGTCGAGTTCTTCAAGCCGCCGCTTAACTACATACTTGCCTCTCATAATAAACCTCTCGCCGCGCCGCAAACACTAAAACTATAGGGATTGTGTAAGGAGTCACCTCCGAAAATCAAACTTTTTGCCGGCAGTTGGCGGGCTTGCCGCTTCTCTTGGACATCGCGGACAGATAGGCGAACAGACACCGAGTGCCTCGGGCGCAATATTAAGCATGAATTTAAAACGGTTGCTATTTTATAAATTTGTTGATTTAAAATCATACTTTTTTCCTCCTGCCGACCGGACTTTGGTCAATTTTGGGTTCGTTGTCGGCATTACACTCTGTTAATAATTGCAAGTATTCCTGCTCAACTTCTGCGGCGGATCTACCGTAGCGAACCGCGACCTTTTGCTTCAATTCTGCGGGATTACGAAGCGGGAGCGGCATGGGTTGAGTTCGCCCCGAAATCCAGCCGGTGTTTCTGCCGTTTTGGTTAAACGAAGTATAGATGTGGTAGCGCGGTAGGGTCATAAAATCCTCTGCTTCAAGTTCCGGCGCCATTGCCGCCATATTTTTCGCGTCTGCGGCATTTACTCCGAAGCAGATTTTATTACGGGCGTTCGCGTCCACACCTGCGCGAATTTCCGGCGGCAATTGTTCCCTATATTGATGTGCTCCGCAGATGCCGATTCCGAGCGAACGGGCTTGCGCTAATGCGTCAGAGAAGTCACTTGAAATAGATGAGATATAGTCTTGAAGTTCGTCAATATAAATACTCACAAGATGTCTTTTCTCTTCGGGAATACCCGCACGTGAGAGCGCGAGTGTCCATGTAAGTCCAACAATTAGGCTACCTAACAATTTCGCCGACTCTCCGCCAATCAATCCTTTATTAAGCGGGACAAGAACAATTTTGCGGCTTGTGAAAAGGTCTGTTAAATTAAACTTAGGGTTACTCTGACCGAGAACATTCCGCAGTCCGGGACGAAGAAGAAATTGCCGAACTTTATTGAGGGTGGGCAAAATCTCTTGCCTGCGTTCGCTTTCTCGCATATTCTCATAAGCTTCCCAGAACGGCTCCAAGCCGATTTTATCATCAATCCCTGCCGTGACTTTCTTGCGGAAATTCTCATCGGTGAGCAGGGTTGGCAGCCAGAGCAGAGACGCGCCTTTGTTTATGTATAGTGGAACGTTTCGGAACGGGAACTTTATCGATCAGAACAGCGCATCTGGTTTTTGGTCATCTACAGCCAGTATAGCAACAAGTGCCTACTTCCTCCGCATTTACCTATGGGCTGGCGGAACTAACCCAGACAACAGCGAGCCGAAAGGTAATGGTCTGGCTGTTCGTTGTGTCGTTTAATAATATAACGATAAATAAAAACTAACTATGGTGCTGGGAGTAGGGATCGAACCTACGAAACCTTGCGGTGTTAGATTTACAGTCTAATGCGTTTGACCACTTCGCTATCCCAGCATATAGAAAAATAGCTAGTGATGATAGTATAGCATAGGTTATAGATTATACCAAATGCCTCGTCAGGTGAATTACATTTTTTATCTTAAGGATTCTCAAGCCTCTTAAAACAAAAATAATTTAAATTATATGTCATTATGGCTTGTTTTTTGCCAAAATTTATGATATAATTATGAAAATTATCAAATTATAAAACCTGCCTATCTGCTTTACTAACACGACCACAATATGTTAGAATATCAATATGAAAGAATATCCTATGACATTTCACGAATTAGTGAGAAGATTCTCAACAGAAGAGCAATGCAGGGA
>JAITFV010000124.1 GCA_031281115.1 Oscillospiraceae bacterium
AGTACCGAGTAAAAGAAAACGATGACCTTTATATCGAGCAGCTTGACACCGAGGGCGAATTCACGTTTGAAAACGTCGTCCTCATAGGAAAAGGGGACGAAATCGTAGTAGGTACGCCTTACGTAAAAGGCGCGAGCGTCAAAGCTGTGATTGTAAAAAGCGGCAAAGCAAAAAAAATAACTGTCTTCACCTACAAACCCCAAAAAGGACAAAAACGGAAACTCGGTCACAGGCAGCCGTACACAAAAGTGAAAATTGAGGAAATTATCTCTTAGTGAAAAACATAAGAGCATAGAAAATACGCTGTACCGCTGTGGGAGATGTATTTTCGTAACATCTTGTATGAAAGGATGATTAAAATATGGCACATAAGAAAGGCGTAGGTTCAACTAAGAACGGTCGCGACAGCGAGTCCAAGCGGCTCGGCGCCAAGCGCGCGGATGGGCAGTTCGTGCTCGCGGGCAATATCTTAGTGCGTCAACGCGGGACAAAAATCCACCCCGGCAATAATGTTGGTCGCGGTAAAGATGATACTTTATTTGCAATCGTTGACGGGAATGTTAAATTTGAACGCTGCGGAAAATCCCGCAAGCGCGTCAGTGTCTATGCGGCGGAATAATTTTGTTACGTAGGGGCGAACTGTGTTCGCCCGTTATGTTATGCGATTTTTTATCGGGCGAACACAGTTCGCCCCTACAATATTAATCCTAAAAAACGCAAGCGTTTTATTGCGGATGAATATTGTGCATTTGTTTCGGTTGTCTGCCGCAGGCAGACGAGAAACAAGCACGTTTTGAGCAACGAAACTCCCGAGCGGCTTTACCGTGAGGTGCATGAGTTTCGTTGCAGAGTAATATATACGGAGGTCAATAAAATGACGTTAAAAGGCAAGAGTATTCTTTGGTTCGTTATTTCTTTAATTCTTACTGCGGCTTTCTTCGTAGTTTTAACTTTTGCGTATCTTAATAATTTCTATGTGTTGCTGTCGCTTTCTCTTTTAGCTGCGGCAATCATAATGATGGTTTCGTGGGTTTGCTACTACCTTGCTGCCGGCAAATATAAGGATTCGCTTAACCCTAAAGCAAAACAAAAATACCACAAAAAAGGCAACCGCAAGGAAAGCAGAAAAGCAGTAAACAGAATAAAATAGAGTAATCCCGCTTGACTTAAAATTGATAGAATTTTGAGTTAAGCGAATATAACAAGGTTGTATTAAAAATGTTTGCAGATATAGTTAAGGTTTCGGTAAAGGCGGGCAGCGGCGGCAACGGTGCGGTTTCTTTTCATCGTGAGAAATATGTGGCTGCGGGCGGGCCGGACGGCGGCGACGGCGGTAAGGGCGGCGATATTATCTTCAAAGCTGACGATAATCTTTCGACGCTGATTGATTTCCGCTACAAGCGCAAGTACGCCGCAGAGGATGGCAAAAAGGGTGAGCAAAAGAAAAGCACCGGCAAATCCGCTCCCGATACCGTTATAAAAGTACCGCGCGGAACGCTCGTAAAAGATAGCGAAACAGGCAGGCTCATCGCCGATATTTCGGGCAGTGAGCCTGTTATAATCGCGCGCGGCGGCAAGGGCGGCAAAGGCAACATGAATTTCGCGACACCCCGGCGGCAGGCTCCGCGCTTCGCGAAACCGGGCTTCCCGGGGGAGAAGTTCGAGCTTACTCTTGAATTGAAATTACTCGCCGATGTAGGGCTTGTCGGCTTCCCGAACGTAGGCAAATCCAGCCTCATAAGTGCGGTAAGCGCGGCAAAACCCGAAATCGCAAATTATCATTTCACAACTCTTACTCCTGTTCTCGGCGTAATCCGCGTAGGCGAAAAAAGCTTTGTCATGGCGGATATTCCGGGGCTTATTGAGGGCGCGAGCGGCGGTGCGGGGCTGGGGCATAATTTTCTGCGGCACGTTGAGCGGTGCAGGCTGATAATTTACGTTGTTGATGTATCGGGCATTGAAGCCCGCGACCCAAAAGAAGATTTTGAGAAAATCAACCATGAGCTTCGCCAATTTTCGCAGGAACTTGCAGATTTGCCGCAAATCGTTGCCGCGAACAAATCCGATATTGCCACCGATGAACAAATTGAAGACTTTAAAAATTATATTAATAATTGTCAATTGTCAAATGTCAATTGTCAATTGTTCGTCATTTCTGCCGCTACGAAAAAAGGCACACAGGAACTTGTAAACCACGCCGCCGCAAGGCTCGGCGACCTGCCGCCGGTGAAGCTGTATGAAGCCGAACCTGTGTCGCTTGAAGAGCTTGACCGTAAGCAAGCCGAAAAGCGTGTTTTCGCCGTAAACAAGCTTGAGGACGATTTCTATGAGGTTAAAGCTGAATGGCTTGCGCCTATTCTGTCGATGGTGAACATGGATGATTATGAGAGCTTGCAGTATTTCCAGCGGGTTTTGCGCTCGTCGGGGATTATTGATGCGCTTGAAGCGGCGGGGGTCCGGGAAGGCGATACGGTGAGCGTGTTTGATTTTGAGTTTGAGTTTATAAATTAGACCTGTCTTAAAACCTTGCCGTTTATGGCAAGGTTTTATTGGGGAGCACTAAGGGACTGCAAAAAAATAAACTTGACAATCCCTAACCTCCGAATATTTTCATAAACGCGGCAGGCACAGCCGATTCAAACTTCATTTCCTCACCGGAAGTCGGATGTTTGATACTCAGAATGTTCGCATGAAGCCCCATTCTGTTAAACGGATTTGTTGCCGCGCCGTATTTTTTGTCGCCCGCAATCGGGTGTCCGATGTCTTTCATATGGACACGGATTTGATTTTTTCTGCCGGTTTCAAGCGTGATTCCGAGCAGTGAATATTTCCCCGATATTCGCAAAACCCGGTAATTCGTGACCGCAAGTTTCCCGTCACCTTCCCTGCGGCTCGAATACACCAGCAGCGTTTTCGTCTGTTTCAGCCACGATGTAATCCTGCGTTCGGGCGTTTTTACCTTACCCTCAACAACTGCGATATAACTCCGCTCGAGAGCGGTTTCCTCCCAGTTGTCCTGTAATTTCAACTTGATTTTCTCGCTCTTCGCCAGCAGCATAACGCCTGATGTGTCGCGGTCAAGCCGATGTACAATCCAAGCGCGCCCGCGTTTGTTTTTCAGGTAATCGCTGACAAGGCGGCAGGCGGTATTTTCGGATTGCCCATCGGTTGAAACCGACAGCATCCCCGCCGGTTTTTCAATCACGATTATATCGCTGTCTTCATAAATTATATTAAATTTCCGATTCTTTTTCATCTACTGCCTTCCCCGGCGGAATCCGTGTTCTTTCATAACCGTGCGGATTCGCCGCTCCACATCATGAACCAGAGCCAAGAAATAGATTTTTTAAACATCTTTTTCATAATTTTTACGTCCCTTTCAAAGTTGTTTAATTTATACATCAAGCCCATATGACTTAAGTATTTCAATGTTTGTCGCTTTGCGATGTTCAATTTCTGCAAGAGTTTTATCATATAGTTGGGGGTCATCGATATATTTGTCCCTCTTAGCTATTTCGCGGAGTTTTACTTCATCATATCTTTTTAGACGGTTTTCAAGTTCCTCTTGAGTATGCTCATGCTTTCCGATTTTAACGTTATGGGCGTATATGGAGTTATGCCTTTTCATGTTTCTCTCTTTAAGTTCAATGTAATTTTCTGTCAGCATATATAAAAGCCATTCGTTGCAATATTCGCCATCGATATCGTTGCCAAAGTTTTCATAATCACGAATAAATGGAAATGGACTATAAACATGAAAATATTCTATACAAGAATCAATATTTACAGCAGTGTTAAGGGCAGGAAGCATAAACTTCTCGGTTATTTTTAATGAATGCTTAACTATGTCAACCATTGTGCTTTCATTATATTTAAAATTAAATAAACTTCCTCTAAATACAGGGTCAAATTCAAGCGGGTATGAGTTTTCATGAAATTTGAGATTATCATTAAGCCAGTCGGTATTGTCTTTCGGGCTTTCGCTTAGAGTAATTCGCTGACGATATACTGTAGCCACCCCACCCAAGATATTAAGCCAATTTTCATTAGGACAATGATATGTTTTTTTAAACGTTATAACATGAATAATTTCATCACCAATAAGCCGCACGAAATACGGATATTTGCTCTTGATTCTTTTAAATCCGAGGGGTGTGAGTGCTTCGCCGAAGACATCGAGGAAGACTTTGTTTAGTGTTGACATGAGGAACTCCTTTCAGTTTTTTCTTCATTAGACTTCTTGCGTAACTCGTTTGCGGTAGAATTTCGGCAAATTTTCCGCCCTGCTTCGTTAAAATTTTTTGCAAGGCACAAAGCATGACGAAAAATATTCTCAAAAATCCACTCGCTCAGAGTTACGCAAGAAGTCTATTGTATTATTTTTCATAAAAAATCCCCCTGTTGAGTGTCCACTACATTGTAACACTTAACAAGGGGATTGTCAATTAATTAGAGAATAATGCAAATAAGTCCGTTGCACCCGTCGTTTATGATTCTTTGAACTGTTTCTTGAAGCTTCATCCGTGCATCCTGCGGCATACGATAGAGCTTGTTGTGCAGTCCTTCGTTGACTAAGGAGTGCAGCGACTTGCCGAAGATGTTGCTTTCCCAGATTTTCGCCGGATTCTCCTCGAATTCTTTTAGGAGGTACAGTATTAACTCCTCGCTCTGGCGTTCTGAGCCGACGATGGGGGAGACTTCGGTAGTTATATTGGCTGCCATCATGTGTATACTCGGTGCCGCAGCTCGGAGCCTCACCCCGTACTTCCCGCCTTGCTTCACGATTTCCGGTTCGTCAAGGCTAAGCTCGTCTATGCTCGGCATCACGATTCCGTAACCGGTAGCTTGAACCTCCTCAAGCGCGCTCTTTACCTTCTCGTATTTGCGTTTAATCATCGCCAGCTCAATCATAACCGGCATGAGGTCGCTCTCATCTTTGAGCGTAAGCCCGGTAGTTTCGCCGAGGACGCGATAGAACAGCTCCGCTTTGAGCGTCACCGAAATGAATCCGGCGCCCCGCCCCATGTCAATAGTTTCGACTTCACAGCCGCTGATATATTCACACTCGGGCAGATTGCAAATCATATTGTTGATTTCGCTGATGTTTCTGATATTCTGTGCAGAGTTTTTGAGCGCAGCGAAAACCTCGTTCTTGAGCCAATGCCCTTTTTCAAGCACAGTCAGCCACTTCGGAATCTTTATGTTGATTTCTTTTACAGGAAATTGCAAAAGGATTTCAGTTAAAACGCTTGTTATTCTCACCTCGTCTATTTCAAGGCAATTGAGCGGAATAACGGGCTTTTTATATTTTTCGGAAAGCTCTTCAGCCATTGTTTTAGAGAAGTCGCTCGCAGGGTCTTGACAATTGAGAATAATAACAAACGGCTTGCGGATTAATTCAAGCTCGGAAATTACCCGCTCCTCGGCTTCCTCGTATTCGGCGCGGGGAATATCGGTTATGCTGCCGTCTGTTGTAATTACTAATCCGATTGTCGAATGCTCGTTGATGACCTTCTGTGTGCCTACTTCCGCCGCCATATTAAAAGGCACTTCTCCCTCAAACCACGGCGTTACCACCATGCGCGGGACTTCGTTTTCAATATATCCGATTGAGCTCGGCACTATGTAACCCACACAGTCAATGAGTCTGACGTTCATAACCGCGCTGCCTTCAAGCTCGACAGAAATTGCTTCCTCCGGCACGAACTTAGGTTCGGTTGTCATTATAGTTTTACCGGCAGCCGCCTGCGGAAGCTCGTCAATTGCCCGCTCACGGCGATACTCGCTCTCGATGTTCGGGATTACGAGAGTCTGCATGAATTTCGCGATGAAAGTCGACTTACCCGAACGAACAGGTCCCACGACGCCGGAATATGTCAAGTAAGGACTAAGGGGGTGAATTTATTTTAAATATTCCAAAGGCGGCATTTTTGAAAATGCCGCCTTGTGATTTTAAGCTGGTTGTAATTGGTAAATCTGTTCCAATTGCAATCCCGTATACTTTGCCACTTTTTCGGGATTTTCGCCATCTTTTAACATAAACGTCGCTGTTTCAATTTTTCCCTCTGTTTTGCCCTCTATGAAAGAGCTGACGAGTCCCGAATCAATTATTGCTTGTGCTTTTTCAAATGCTTCTGCCACGTTCCTCTCCTCCTCCTCCTTTTTCTTCGGTTTGATGCCGCCATACGGCTGATGAATCAATTCTTCCGGCGTCGGAAGCTTGGCACTGATATGGCTTTGATATCGCTCGCCGGTATAATTGTCTACCCTTATTAACGTACTGTTGAAATCAATGCGATTAATAGCATCAAGCCATCCATCGCGTACCCGAAGCGTTTTATCATTCACCACACCGCATCTCAATCTGATATAGCTGATTAAATTGAAAACACTAAAGTGTTTTCTCGGCAAGCGGCGCTTGCCGCCGCGCCATCAGCACGGACAATCAGCTTTGTTATTGGAGGAAAGCTCCCGCTCCATATCGTTCAGCTTGGCTTTGGCGTTGTTAAGCTGAATCGCCCAATTCTGTGTGCGTTTATCCGATTCGCCGAAGCTGTCCGCTGCGTTCTTGTGGGCGGCTTCGAGTGTGGATATTTTGTCCTTCTGCGCGCCGATTTCTTTGGTGAGTACCTGCTTACGTGCCGCCAACGCTTGCATGGATTTATCATTCTTGTCGAATTGCGAGGTGACGAGGTTCATTTCAGATGCCAGAACCTTGAACGCCTGATTTATATCCCGCAACGCATTCTTAAATTCCTTCTCGCCTTCCACGCCTATTTTCAAGCCGAAATTTGAATATCCCATAAGTTTTGTTATCCTCCTAACTCCCTGCGGGCATAGTAAAATCCGAGGTGTTTGATTAAAACTCCTCGGATAATTATTGTAGTAATCTTGATTTTACTTGCG
>JAITFV010000319.1 GCA_031281115.1 Oscillospiraceae bacterium
CGCGGTATTTATAGAGTTCACCAGTTTGAAAAGCAGGAAATGATTGTTATTTGCAAGCCTGATGACAGCGAGGATTGGTTCAAAAAGCTTTGGAAACATTCTGTTGATTATTTCATATCTCTTGATGTTCCTGTGCGCACTTTGGAATGCTGTTCCGGTGATTTGGCTGACCTAAAAGTTAAAAGCGTAGATATTGAGGCATGGTCGCCGCGGCTTGAAAAATTCTTTGAAGTTGGTTCCTGTTCAAATCTCGGCGATGCTCAAGCCCGTCGTCTCGGAATCAGAATCAGAAAAAGCGAGAAGGAAAAATATTTCGCACATACACTTAATAACACTGTGATTGCACCTCCCCGCGCATTAATTTACTTCTTTGAGAATAATTTAAACAAGGACGGCAGCGTTAATATACCCGAGCCGCTGCAACCTTATTTGGGCGGTCAGGCGAAGATTGAACCGAAATAAAAATTAATACAAAAACCCGCCTCTCATAAAAGGCGGATTTTTTATTGCTAATTATTATTTATTAACTATTAACTATTAATTATTAATTATTAATTATTAATTATTTAAGCCTCACCGGTACCACCACAAACAGCACATCGCTATCGCCTTCGGCTGGAGGAATAACCTTTATCGGCTTCAGCTCATCCATAAATTCAAGCTTAACTTCATCGCAGTTTGAATTCCGCAGCGCGTCAATCATGAAACGAGGATTAAAGGCAACACAGAATTTTTTCTCACCGCCGGGTTCATCTTTATCTTTAATATTCAATTTTGAAACTTCTATTTCTTCGTCAAATTCGCCAAGCCCTGTCTTGCACGACAGATAAATGCAATTTTTTTCTTCATCTATTTCGCAGACTACCGGGCTTTTGAACCGTTCATTTATAAACAGCAGCGAACGTTCGAGCGAGTCGGTAAATTCGCGTGTATTTACTGTAAGTTCCAGGTTTGATTGAGTTTCAACAAGCTTTTTGTATTCAACAAACTTACCGTCAAGCAGCCTTGAAAAAATTGCATAGTTCTCTTTAAAAAATCCTATTTGGTTTCTGTCTACAACTACAGTTACATCGTTTTCCTCATCTGAAAGGTTGCGTATTAATTCAATAATTGTCTTTTCCGGCACAATAAAACCCATATCGTTAAATTCGAGCGGCTCTTTGCGAAGCGCGAGCCTTACAGCGTCGCTGGCTACTACATAAAGCATATTATTCTCAATGTCAAACCTTGCGCCCATAAGCGCGGGGTTTATATCTTTGCGCGCAATTGCATGGTCTATTTGCGACAGCATATTTTTAAGTACTTTTTCTTTCATCGTGAAACTTACATTTTTATTAAGCTCAATTATATTCGGGAATTTTTCAGCTTCTTTACCTTGAATATTAAGCTTTATTTTTCCGTAAGAAACTGTAACTTTCTCGTTTTCTTTAATCTCGACAGCTATCTTTGTTCCCTCGGGCATTTTACGAATCATGTCCGAAAACAGCCGTGACTCAACGATAATTTCACCGTCTCTCTCTCCCGACACATCTATGTTTATCCGTATTCCTGTTTCAAGGTCGTAACCTGTAACCGTCAGATTATTTCCTTTAAGGCACAGCAACACACCGTCAAGCTCACTAAACGCTGTCTTTAATGCACAAGCTTTAGATGCATTTATTACAGCTTCTGCGAGTGTTGTTTTATCAGCTGAAAACTTCATAAATTTCTCCTTTAAAATTAATATTATATATAGTTTATAGTTATAGCCGTAGTAAGGCTCAATAGTTGATAAGCAGTAAATAATAAGTAATAATCATGTTATTTAATTAACAGCCGGCTGTTAAATTTTTTGTTAAAAAGTTTAAAGTTTTCAGCATTAAACTTTTCACGCAACTTTAAACGTTAAATGTTTAATAATTGTTAAGAAGTACTGCCCATATTTTTAATAATATCTTCGATTGATGCGCGGTAAGAATTATCTTTTTTAATGATATTTTTAACTTTGTTAATAGCATAAACTATTGTTGAGTGGTCGCGGCCGCCGAATTCCTGCCCTATTGCAGTATAGCTGAGGCTCGTTGTCTTACTTATAACATAAATTGCTACCTGCCGCGCTGTTGAAATCTGCGCGCTTCGGCTTTGTGAGCGCATATCATCGTTCGTTACGTTATAAATTGCCGCAACTTCGTTTATAATTTTTTCAACCGTTACAGGAATAGGCTGCTGGTCAGTTAAAACATCGCGTATTACATTCTGTGCCATTTGAATATTCGGAGGAAATTCAGTAACAACTTTTAATGCATTCATTTTAAGAATAGCACCCTCAAGCTGACGGATATTATTTTTAAGCCTTTCAGCGATAAATTCCATTACATTTGCCGGGATTTCAAGGTCTAACAGTTCTGCTTTACGTTTAATTATAGCGAGTCTGGTTTCAAATTCGGGAATAGAAATATCAGCCATCAGCCCTCTTTCAAACCGGGTGCGCATACGGTCTTCAAGCTGCGCGATTTCTTTCGGCGGGCGGTCAGAAGCGAGAATAATTTGTTTGCCGTTCATGTGAAGAATATCAAAAGTATGAAACAGCTCAATCTGCGATTCTTTCGCTCTTGATATAAATTGTACATCGTCAATTAAAAGTACGTCTGCCGAACGATATTTTCTCTTAAATCCGTCAACAGTATGGTATTTTACCGATTCTACGAACTCGGTGACAAAAGTTTCGGCATTCACATAGATTACATTAAGCTCAGGGCGGTTGTTTTTAAGCTCATGATTCACCGCACTTAACAAATGCGTTTTACCAAGCCCGGGTTCGCTGTATATGTAAATCGGATTATTATAAGCCACGCTGCTGCCCTGGGCTGCCGCCTTGCAGGCGGAGAAGGCAAGCTTATTACTTTCGCCTACTATAAACGTATCGAAAGTGTGGGTATAAATACTGCCTGTTACGGCTTTTTCAAGTTTATTAACCATAGCTTTATCGTCTTGAAGCTCTGTAATAGGGTCAAGTTTAATTTTCTGCTCATGAGTCAGCGTAACATCTTCCTCCGAAACAAACTCGACTTTAACTTCAAAACCTAAAACGTCCCTGAAATGCTTTTCAAACATCAGGGTATAATTTTCGGCTACAATCTGTCTGCCGTAAGGGGATTTTACGTAAAGAATCACTTTATTGTGATTCATTTTAAGCGGTTGAATAGGCTCTATCCACAGCTTCATAGCTGTTTCGGTGAGGTCAAGTTTCTGCTTTACCGCTTCATAAAGGTCTGCGAATGAATTCATTTATTTTTCTTCTTTCTTTTTGCGTAATTCTGCAGCGAAATCTACTTTATAAAAACCGTAAACCTCGCGTCCTTTTTTCTGCCCGAATTTTTTCACCATGTTAATATATAACTCGTGCGATTTTTTCGCGGCTGCCATTAATTCTGCAGCAATTTCAGCTTGTTCGTCGGTAGGTTTGAACACAGGGGATTCAGCCGAAACAGCGTCCCCTGCAGCGGGTTCACTGATTACAGGGTTCGTAACCTTGGGTGTTTTAGGCACACCGTCAGATTCAACTAACTTTTCTAATGCCTTTGCCGCCTGTGCTTTTTGTTTCCTTTGCGCTTCCTGCCACTGCAAAAGTGTGCGGATATTATTAAAACGCCGGATACAAGGCTCTATGCCGCAGTATCCCTGTTCCCAAAAGTCCATGATAAAATCATAGCCGTTGTCTTTGCTGATAATGTAAAACTCCGCTTCAGGGTCTTTTTTAATACGGAAGCCGAGGTAGCAGGAAAGCTGGAAATCCAGCGCGTTTTTGCCGCCGCGCTTAATTTTATAGTAATTCAGCTTAGATTTGCAAAACATCAGTTTGTGCAGTATGTCAAAGGTAATCGAATCGGCGTTGCTGCTGTAAAAAATTATAACTTCATCCGCTTCGGTCAGGTGGTCAACGCCTGCCATTCCCTCCGAGTGGACATTTTCAAAATCAATAAAAAATACTCTCATGTTAAAAATCCTTTGTTTTTGTATATTACTCCGAAAGAAAAGTCTTGCACCTCTCGGCAGAGCCGCTCGGGACTTTTCTTTCTCAAGATTGCCCCTGTTTCTCGTCTGCCTGCGGCAGACAACCGAAACAGTTGGGCGATATTAACCCCACTAACTGTCATACGCTTTTTCACTTGTCTTTTTGCAGCCGCTTTGGCGGCTGCACACATGCGTTGATTTTTGCTTAAATATCAGCGGATATTCGCAAAAAAATTCTGCGCGCTGAAACGCAAGAAGTCTATTGATGGGGCAATGCTCGTTTAAAACGGTCACGAATCATGTATAGTGCGGTTCTCCGCAATTGAGCTGCGCAGAACGCGGATTCTCGTGCGGTCGCCGCCGGTTTCAATCAGCACTGTATCGTCTTTAACAGAAAGCACACGCCCGATTATACCGCCGACAGTTACAACTTCGTCAGCAATCTGCAAATTATCGCGCATGGCTTTGTCCTGCTTCTGACGTTTTTTCTGCGGTCTGATGAGGAGAAAATAAAACACTCCTATCATAAGCGGAATCCACATAAAAGTCATCAGCATTTCCCCGCCGCCGACTCCGGGTACGGCATTGGTGGTTACTGATAAAAGCGAATAATTTAAAAAGTTCATTTGGTTTTATCCTTTCTGAAGTGGTCGTTTAATCATTATAACATTTTATATAGAAGATTTCAATAGCTGTTTAAAATTTTCAACAAAATGCATTAACGTATGATGAAATTCTCGTACCCGAGTTCTCCGAAAACGGCAAGAATATCGGCGATTTCGCGGTCTGTTAAGTTTTCGCGGTTTAAAAACGGCGTTATTTCAAAGCCGCCCGTCTGACTGCCCGCCTGCTTGAAAACTACGCTGACAAGCGCGCCGGTTTCGGCAGGGAGCGTGACCGTGCTATGCTCGCCTGTCTTGTATTCCGTGCCGAAGTCGTCTTTATTGTATACTAAAAGCAGTTCAAAATTATTTAAGCCGCGCATACCCCGCAGCACTTCGGCAGTGCCTAAAAAACCCGCATAATTTTCAATTACATCGCGAACTGTCATCTCTAAATAGAGTGAAGCGCCGCTCACCTCTAAAGCTCCGGCAAACCCCGCAAGCCCTTCAAAGCGGGTCGCAGGCGCGGTAAATTCGGGTGCGAGAATGTCCCTGTCCGAGTTACGGAAGCGCGGGAAAATCATATTTGCGAGAATTATATCTGTGAAACCCGCGTTCACAAGTTCGTTAATTATGAACAGGTGATAATCCCGCGTACCTTGCAGAAACGGATTCGCCCAGAGCTTGCCGCCGAGGTCCATTCTGTCGTCAGCCCAGCGACTTCCATTCGCCGCGAAAACATAGGAAACATCAGCCATGACACGCGGAGCAAGCCGGTCAAGCAGAGTATTGAGCCGTATAACAGGCTTCACGCCCGTATCTTCAAATGCGGCGAAAATCTGCTCGGCTGTCAGCGTTCCGCGGATAATATCCGAGTCTTGAATCGGCGCGAACTCGCTCGCGTAGAATAAGTGTCCGGTGCTGTCTTTGATTTCGAGGACAACAGCGTTGAAGCCGTTTAAATTAGCTTGAGAAATATAAGCGGAAAGCGAAGTTATATTATCAAGCACCGATGAAGGCGCGGCAATCGCGTTAAAACCGGTGATAACAGCAGGGGGTTCGTCAGGCTCATCAGGCTCTTCGGCGGGCGGGGCAACAGGGTTATCAATCGGGACAACAGGGTCGCTGCTCCCTGCGTGTTGCCCGTCGGGAGGAGAATAATTCAGGATTGCGCTGCCTATACTCCATCCCACAAAACCTAAACCGCAAACCACCGCGAACATCACAGCGATTTCAATAAATTTGCGGCTCCGGCTTTTACGGGGTTTATACAGGCTTTTAATCCGTTTTATTTTCCTTCCTTTTTGCGCCATTTTAACCTCAATTATAGTTAGTTAAATTTAGATTGGAATGAATCCAATCTAAATTTTCGCTCGCTACGCGGCGAGTTGCGGTTTCACCGCAACCATAGTCGTTTTAAACGACTATAATAATAGATTTCTTGCGAAAATCCACTCGCTCAGAGTTACGCAAGAAATCCAATAAACCGGCTTATTGGATTTTATGGACTGCGCTGAATTATCTTGTAGCGTAGCCGACGAATGCGTAAAGTGAGAGCGAAATAATTCCGATGTAAACAAGCGTAATCGGCAGCCCGCGGAACGCCGCAGGTACAAGCTCGCTGTTGAGTCGGGGGTGTGCAATATAAAGCAGATACCCCGCTAAAAAGAATCCTAAACCTGTCCCGATTCCGAAACCGATGTACCCTGCTAAGCTTCCGCCGAACTGCGAACTTAGAAACAGCGCGCCGAGCACCGAGCAGTTGAAAACCGAGAGATGAACATAGGTTTTTATACTTCCGAAAACCTTAGGCATAAACCGCCACACCAAAACAAGGCTCAGAATATAAATAAAACTTATTACAAGTATATATAAAAGAGGCATAAGTATACCGAAATGCGGGAAATCAGAGAAATTCCGGTCAAGCACCCACGCGATTACGGAGGAAAGCGTGGTTGCATAAATAATTACAAGCGAGAATCCTATAACGTGCATTTTTTTACGGGAGGCATAAATTAATATATTCGGGCCGAGAGCACGTTCAAAAATAGAATTTTGCAGAAAAATCGCAAGTACGGCAGCGTTGAGCAGAGAAGCAAAGAGTTGCATTATTCATTTCCCTCCCCGTTTTCAGGTGTTTCGGGTTTATAAATTTTTACCCGCTTATTATTAGAATGATTGTATAGCGCTCTGCAAATCCCTGCAAGCACACCAACGGTTATAAAACCGCCGAATGTTGTCTCAAGCGCAGGTATATAAAGTCTTGTTTCAATGCTGAGCGTACCGATTGCGGAATTTACGAATATATCGCGGATTATACCCGTTAATAAACAAACGGCTGCAAACCCCGCAATATACCCCAGCGCATCTAAAAGCATCTCAAAGTAAGGCAGATGGAAAAATCGCGTTTCTGTTTTGGAAAGAATAACGTGATTTATAACGAGAACCGGAAGATAAATACCCACACTTACAACAACCTCCTCCCCCATCAGCAGGCGGCAGAGAAGCACGGCGGGAATGTACAGCGCCGAAGCAACAAGCGCGTAGATAATTATGCGCACGGTATAAACTAATTTTCGCGGCACCAACCTGCACAACGCAACCGAAAAAAAAGTAATCAGCGAAAAGACAATAGAAATCGCAGCCGCACTCTCGAAATTTTTTGCGCCGGCTATGACAGGCCCTATAAGCAAACCGCTCATAAGGACGATATTCTGGCGGATTAAACCGTCAACCGGACGGGCTTTCAGGTTATTCATATTTTCATTAAGTCCTTTCTTCGCCAACGAAGAATGAGAACAACGTTTTCCCCGTTTCAGTCGTATTTTATAATCGTTTAAATTGAAAACTGTTCCACAGTTTCAATTTAAACGGGTTTCCGCTGCGTGAGCGCAGCGGGCGCTGTCGCAACAGCGCAAGCCCCTTTAACTTAAAAAGCGTTTCGCTTTTTAAGTTAAAGGACTATA
>JAITFV010000037.1 GCA_031281115.1 Oscillospiraceae bacterium
GCGGAGATGTTGCGCTTGTGAGTGAAACTAAGCTGCTCGCGGAGCGCCTGCTCGAAGCAGATACGGAACTGAGTGAAGGTTTAAAAGCGAGGATTAACGAGTTGTTTTCGGGGGTGAGCGAACATGGATTCAATTAGGTTTCCGCGGTTTTTTATTGATACCGGCAGCGGCTTGAAAGCTGGTGATGCCGTCATTCTCGGCGGCGATGATGCTAAACACATCTGCACGGTTCTGCGTATGAAAGCAGGCGAAAAAGCTCTTCTTTGCGGCAACGGGCTTGAATATCCTGCAGAGATTATCGCAGCGCAGAAGAATTGTGTTGAATTCAAAGTTACAGGAATACGCGAAAACGGCGGTGAACCTAAAACAAAAATCCGCCTGTTCCAATGCGTGCCGAAAGGTGAAAAGTTAGATTTAATTGTGCAAAAAGCGACAGAGCTTGGCGTGTCAGAAATTATTCCCGTGATTTCAAAGCGGTGCGTTTCAAGACCCGACAAAAAATCAAATAAAATTCAACGGCTTCAAAAAATTACCGAGGCGGCGGCAAAGCAGTCGGGACGCGGAAAAATCCCGGTTGTTCATGATTTTACAGATTTTAACTGTGCTTTAAAGCTTTATAAAAAAGAAAACATGGGTATAATATTTTACGAAAACGGCGGCGAAAAACTTAACAAAATTTTTGAGAAGAGAAACAATTTTGAGTCCGGCGGTTTGCCGATAGATGTGTTTATAGGCAGCGAAGGCGGGTTTGAACCCGCTGAAATCGAAGCGGCGACTGAGGCGGGGCTGATTGCGGCGAGTCTTGGAAAGCTGATTTTACGCACGGAGACTGCGCCGATTGCCGCACTTGCAATAATAATGAATTTGACGGGCGAGATTTAAAAACTTATTGACAAGTATACAAGTTTATGGTATTATAATATTACTCTACCAACTAAGTCATAGCACTTCTCACTTGTCTTTTTGCCGCCATGCTTCGTTGATTTTTCCTTAAATATAAGCATATATTCGCAGAAAAATCGCCTTGCCTGACGACAAAATTTCTGCGTGATAAGTTCAGGACTTAATTGGCGGAGTAATACAAACAGACGAAAAGGATGGGCTTTTGATATGAATAAAGGTATAGGGTTATTAATTTTAGGCGGTTTAGCTGTCATAGGCGGCGCGGTTTTTGCGGCACTTCTTATAAAAAATAAGTTCGCCGGAAGCCGTAATATTGATTTTGACGACTTTGATGATTTCGACTTTACGGACGAAGAGGGCTTTGAACAGCTTCTTAATGAGGGCAATATAGCGGAGATAACCGAAGAGGAAGAAGATTAATCTTATACTGTTATCCATTTAAGAAATGGGTAACAGGGTTCCGCGCTGTTGCAGCAGCGCCATCCCTAAAATCCAATAAACCAGTTTATTGAATTTTAGTATTAAGAACTCGTCCTAATAGTTAATTAAGGCGGAGCTTTAAAAAAGTTTCTGCCTTAACGTGTGGTTTCATGAAGATATTTAAAAAACACAGAGAACTTGCGCTTTATATTTTTTTCGGTGGACTGACGACGTTGGTTTCAATCGCAGTGCAATTCGGTGCGGATTATCTCGGCGCGAATATTGCCGCTGCGACTACGCTTGCATGGATTTGCGCGGTTACATTTGCGTTTATAGTTAATAAAACTTTCGTTTTTAAGAGCAAATCACACTGGCTGAGACAAGCCGCGACCTTCTGCGGTGCGCGGCTCTCTACATATTTTCTTGAACTTGGTTTCATGCTCGTGACGGTGGAAAATCTGCTTTTTAATATGCACGTGATGAAAATAATTGCACAGGTTTTCGTTCTCATGGGGAATTATCTTTTCAGTAAATTTTTTATTTTCAGAAAAAAGGAACAAAAGAATGAAATAAAATCCAATAAACCGGGTTATTAGGGAGGGCGCTGTTGCAACAGCGCGAAACCCTGCTATCATTTCTTAAATGGATAACAAAATTAACAGTATGAAGAAAGGATTTGAAAATATGAACATACAGATTTTCGGTAAGAACAAATGCTTCGACACAAAAAAAGCCGAACGGTATTTCAAGGAGCGCGGAATAAAGTTCCAAAGTGTGGATATTTTTGATAAAGGGCTCAGCAAAGGCGAGCTGAATTCGATTATTGCGGCAGTAGGGCTCGGCGGGTTGGTTTCGGAAAAGGCAGAAGAGTATCATCTGTTCATACATTTAACGCCCGAGGCGCAGCCGGAGAAGCTCTTAGAGTGTCCGAAACTGTATAAAACGCCGATTGTGCGTAACGGGAAACAAGCAACCGTGGGATATAAACCGGAGGTTTGGAAAAATTGGGAGTGAGGAATTTTAACAGCGTAAATATTATTTCAAAAAATGCTTGACATATCCGTCAAAAGTATGTATAATGTATGTGGTAGGTTGAGAGACACCTTGCTCTGAAGGTAAATGTTTGAACACAGTCCACGTAAAAGTGAGCAGAGGTGTATCACAACAGAAGCCGATGATAATTGTGGTTTACAACTGTCAAGCTTTTGTTTTATCAAAAATGTTCCCCCTTAGCTCAGTCGGTAGAGCGTTCGGCTGTTAACCGAAATGTCGTGCGTTGCCGAAATACACACACAGGAAACTGAGCAGCGACTTTAAAAATTTCTATATCAATTAGTTAGGTCAACTAAATATTCCCCCTTAGCTCAGTCGGTAGTAGCGAGCGGCTGTTAACCGCTAGGTCGTCTGTTCGAGTCAGACAGGGGGAGCGCAGTGATAGAGCGGGTTTGCAAAGATTTACTACTGAGAATGTTAGTAAAAAGCGACCCGCTTTCTATTGCCCTTAACAAGAATATTAAGGGCTTTTTTCATGCCAAAAATTAAATATTACCCCTTTGTGGAATCCCTCGCACCTCCACAAAGGGGCTTTTTTGTTTAGGAAAATAAAGGAAAGAGGTGTCCGCTGTGATTAAATCAATCTCATACGACCAAGCAGAGATTATCAAGGCAATCCTCGACCTCCATGTCCCGACAAGGCGAATCGACTGCGACCCGACGTACTCAAAAGGAAATTTTTATAAGAACACAGGCATTGAGTCGCCGAAGTATAAATTCGACATAGAGCCGATTGAGGAAGTGGTGTTAGGGGACAGTCGAAACCTGCCGCTTATTAGTAATAGTATAGACTGCATGATGTTCGACCCTCCGTTCCTTGCGACTTCGGGGAAGTCGTTGAAAGAGAATAACGGCAGCAATAAAATAAATAAGCGATTCGGAGTTTATCCGTCAGAACATGAACTGCACCGCTTTTACATCGACAGTCTATGGGAAGCGCATAGAGTTTTAAAGCAGGGCGGGATTCTGATTTTTAAGTGTCAAGATAAGGTAAGCGGCGGAAAACAGTATTTCAGCCACTGTTTTATTAAAGAGCAGGCAGAAAAAGCGGGTTTTTACCCGAAAGATTTATTTATTCTGTTGGCTAAAAGTAGGATTGTTGCTGATTGGCAGCTTAGAAATCAGAAAAACGCAAGGAAATTTCATTCATATTTTTGGGTTTTGAGAAATCTAACAGGAAAATTAATTACATGAAGGAGGGGAAAGCTTGAAAATATCGGCAAACACGCTCAAATTCATCGCCATAACCGCCATGACCCTCGACCATATCGCTCTTGTATTCCTGCCTGCGGATTCACTGCTGTACTTTTTTATGCGATTCATCGGCAGGACAACCGCTCCTGTGCTGACATTTTTGCTCGTCGAGAGCTTTCATCATACGCGAAACCGCAGTAAGTATATAGGACGGTTGTTTCTGTTCGCCGCAATCTCTCAACCCGCCTATTATATAATGGTATACGGAAGAACGCCGGGCAGTGCGGCAGAGCTTCTTCTGAATTGGAACGTGATGTACACCTTTGCTGTCAGCCTGCTTATGCTGATGACTGTTGAGAGCAGAAGAATCAACGTCTACGTTAATGTTCTGTCTTACGTTGACAACGATGAAGCCGGGCGCAAGTTTGAGAAAGATAATAACTTCAAGCGCGGGTGCGATACTCTTGAACGTGCGGAGGTTAAAGACTGGAACGATGCGCTCAAAAAGAATTTGGAGAGTCCAATCGCAGTTAAAAGTAACGCTCCCGAAGTCGAAACCAAAGAAACTATGCCGACAGTGGGAGGTGTTATCCGAAAATGAAACCAAGTAAAAAGCCGCATATAAAATTTATTCTCACGAGAGATTCATTTAATACTTTCTTCGCCATGCTGACGTTCTATGTCGCAAGCGAAGCGCAAGCGGGTGAAACATTCTACAGCTACACCGCCGCCAAGCTGATGAACCAGTTCGTGAAGTTCGGGAATTTCAACGAAAGAAAGACCGAGAGCGACAGTGTGTTCTTGATTTATCTTTACGAAAACGAGGTTATGAAAATCATGCGAATGTATAACAAATACATCAGCGTTCATCAGCCGCCTTGCAAAGATTACTTCGCAGAGTTTATAAAAAAGAAGAAGCCGCAGGCACAGCAATAGGGTTCAAGGGTTCGCCCTTGTCGAGCGGCGCGAGAAAGCGGGTTAAGGGCGCAGCGCCTTGCCCAATAAGAGAGCAGTTCCAATCGGAGATTGGAACGTGGCGAGCGTCCGATATTGCAAGTGACGAAGTCGCGTGCAATATCGGTATTGGGTCTTAGTACCAATTCAGCATGAGCAGTTATAAAAACAGGAAAGGAAGCGAATTATGAGCGCATTGAGTACGAGTTTCACTTTAGGAAAAGCAAGCTCTCCAAACGGCGCAAACGTCGAACATAATAATCGAGAATTCATCGCCGACAATGTCGACGTGAACAGAATCGCAGATAATATAACTTACGTTAAGCAGGACGTTCGGCAGGCGTATGAGGAATTATTTGGCGATGCTTTGAGGGAGTATAACGCAAGACAGAAGCAACCCTGCCGCCGGATTGATGATTATTACGAGCATATTTTAAATGGCAGACGTGAAGAAGCGTTTTATGAAATCATAGTCCAGTTCGGCGACAGTCACTCCGCTCCGGTCGGAAGTGAGAACGGCGAGCTTGCGAAAAATTTACTTGACGAATATATCCGAAGCTTTAATGAGCGGAATAAAAATCTGCATATCTTCAACGCTTGCACCCACATGGACTGGTGAATACCAAAACTCACTTACAAATGTTGGTGCGGTAATCATGCAACTACCGCACATGAATCAATGTGAATAGTGTAATTCCTTGTCCCACCCGAAGTATGATACGCTACTTT
>JAITFV010000295.1 GCA_031281115.1 Oscillospiraceae bacterium
CTGCCGATTTCGCCATTTTCTGTGCGCTGCTGCCGCTTGAAACAACGTTTACCATCTCGTTGTGCATCCAAATTGAAGACAGCGGCTTCCCCGTCGCAGCCTCGCTTTGTGCGATTTCGTTCTCGTGATGCGGGAAAATCAAATCCGTGCCGCCGCCGTGAATGTCAATCGTTTCGCCGAGGTATTCGCGTACCATAGCAGAGCACTCAATATGCCAGCCGGGTCTCCCCTGCCCGAACGGTGAATCCCAGAAAACCTCGCCTTCTTTCGCGGTTTTCCAAAGCGCGAAATCCATCGGGTCGCGCTTCAACCCCGATTCACTCACCCGCTCGCTCGCTCCCGCGCGGAGTTCATCAAGCGGCATTTTTGACAGCTTGCCGTATTCTTTGAACTTCGCCGCTTCAAAGTAAACATCGCCATCTGCTTTATACGCGAAACCTTTATTAATCAGTGTTTCTGTAATGTCAATGATTATTCCCATGTTATCTGTGACTTTCGGGTGAATGTCAGCATCAGCAACGTTTAAACCCCTTGCGTCAATGAAATAATCTTTAATTGCGTTTTCGGAAACTTCAAGAGCGGAAACGCCGGCTTCAGCGGCTTTTTTGATGATTTTATCGTCAACATCAGTAAAATTCTGAACATACTTCACGTTAAAACCGCGATATTTCAAGTAGCGGCGCAGAACATCAAAAATGCAGAGAGGACGCGCATTGCCAATATGAAACAAATTGTATACCGTCGGACCGCAGGCATAAATATTTACGGTATCGCCGCTGACCGGCTTCAATTCTTCTTTTTTGCGAGTCATCGTGTTATATATTTTCATATTCTGTTCCTTTATGAAAAATTAAAAATAGTATCGCCGAAGCTATAAAATAAAATTGCGAGCACAAGCGAAACCCCGCCAATCATCCAGTTGCGCGCGATTTGCTTCCGTCTTCTTTCTTCGTCAATTTTTCTTTGTTCTTCGCGTTGTTCACGTTTGTTCATATTTAGTCACACTCTCTTCTATAAATTTTCGCAGTTCGGGTACTCCTTCGCCTGTTTCGGCAGAAAATTCAATAATATCAATATCATCGAACGGTATTTCTGCATTTAAAGCCGTGCGGCGTTCTCCGCGCTGCTTTTTTTTAAGTTTATCTGCTTTTGTAAGTGCAATTACAAAAGGAATTTCTCTCTGCTTCATGAAGCGCAGCATCATTAAATCATCTTCTGTAGGAGGGTGCCGGAAGTCAATTAACTGTACCAAAAGCCCTGCTCTGTCAGCATTAAGATACCGTTCTGTCAACTCCCCGAAGCGTTCTTTTTCTGACTTCGCCGTCTTCGCGTAACCGTAACCCGGTAAGTCTGCAATATAGATTCCCTGCGGCGAAGGCGTTCTGTCAGATTTAAGCCAGCCTGTAGTGAAAAAGTTAATCGTGACGGTTTTTCCGGGCTTTTGACTGACGCGGGCTAATGATTTGCGGTTGAGCAGTTTATTTATAAGCGATGATTTCCCTACATTTGACCTCCCGGAAAAGGCAACCTCTGCCCTGCCGTCGTGCGGCGGGATTTGCGGAAACTGTCCGTAGGAAGCGAATAATTCGGCTTTATTCCAGTTAATAATCATGCGATGTCTACCGGTGTAATAAGGTTTACACCCGCTTTGATTAAAATTTCACCCGCTTCGGCGTTTTTATCCGGGTTTTTAACGTAAATTACGATGCCGGCTTCGCTTTTGTTCTTGCCGATTAACGAGTAGGAATATTCAATGTTTATGCCGTTGTCGCCGAGAAGTTTAATAACCTCGTACAGTGCGCCGAATTTATCGGGAATTGTAAAGGCAATCACATCGAAAACCCTCGCGGTGAAGTTATTTTCATTGAAGGCTTTAAGCGCGTTTTCGGTGTCGCTTACTATGAGCCGCACAATGCCGTAATCAGCGGTATCAGCAATGTTCATGGCACGAATGTTAATCCGTGATTCGTTTAAAACTTCCACAATCGCACAAAGACGACCGGCTTTGTTTTCCACAAAAACTGAGATTTGTTGAAGCATGATTATGACCATTCCTTCCTCTTGAGGAGGATTTGTGCCGGGTTCGCTTTTGAGGCACAAACTTATCTCCCCTATTTCCCGAATTTATTCTTAATCTTCCTGTTATCCGCAACACGAACCGCCTTACCCGTCGAGCGTTCAATCGACTTTGGCTCTTTCAGTTTAATTGTCACGCCCACACCGATAGCAGAATCAATAACAGATTTCGCTTTTTTCTCGTAAACTTGCAAATCAGCGATACTTCCGACTATGTCAACGGGTGTTTCGATTTGCACTTCAAGCGTGTCATAATTATTTACCCTGTCAACGACAATCAAGTAATTAGTCGCCGAATTGTCAAATTGCAACAGCGCTGATTCTATTTGCGACGGGAAAACATTCACGCCGCGGATAATAAGCATATCATCGGTGCGTCCCTGCGGCTTCAGCATACGCACAAGCGTTCGCCCGCACTCGCATTTCTCATACGCAAGAGCGGCAATATCGCGCGTCCTATAGCGCATGAGCGGCAGCGCTTCTTTCGTGATACAAGAGAACACAAGCTCACCCTGCTCTCCTGCCGGAAGCGGCTTTAAAGTATCCGGGTCGATGATTTCAGGGATAAAATGGTCCTCACAGATATGCATTCCGCATTGGTAAACGCACTCACAGGAAACCGAAGGTCCCAAAATTTCCGAAAGCCCATAAATATCGTATGCTTTTAATCCCCAACCGTCCTCAATTTCACGCCGCATTTCTTCCGACCACGGTTCCGCGCCGAAAACGCCGGCTTTCAGCTTATATTCGCTCTTATTGAAGCCGTTTTCTTTTGCGAACTCCAATAAACTTATTGCGTAGGATGGTGTCATGCAGATGATAGACGAGCCGAAGTCGCGGAACATTTCAAGCTGACGCATGGAATTCCCCGCTGACGCCGGAATAGTCACCGCGCCGAGTTTTTCCGCACCGTAATGCATACCGAGCCCGCCCGTGAATAAGCCGTAGCCATAGGAAACGTGTACAAAATCTTCTCTTGAGCCGCCGATTTCTACCAGTGAACGTGCAGCACATTCCGCCCAAAGTTCTATGTCGTTTTTAGTGTAACCAACGACAGTCTGCTTGCCTGTTGTGCCTGACGATGCGTGAATCCGCACAACTTCCTCCATAGGCACGGCGAACATTCCGTAAGGGTAGTTGTCGCGCAGGTCTTGTTTGGTCGTGAACGGCAGTTTGTGCAAATCAGTGACTGATTTTATATCCCCGGGTTTCACACCTGCTTCGTCCATTTTAACGCGGTAAGGCGCAACATTCTTGTAAACATCGCGGATTTTCTGCGATAATCTGAACGACTGCAAAGCTTCTAACTCATGACGAGGGGCGGTTTCGATTTCCTTTAGATAGTATTTCATAGGTTTTTCCTTAAATTCTTAATTAAAAGGTCTGAAATATTCGAGTTCGTACTTTTCCGTTTCTTCGTTGAGAACACCCCAACCCTTTCTCACATACAAATAGCTAAAATCATCGAGAGTAATTTCAACCGTTGAGTCAATTTCAGTATATTCAAAGAATTCAACCCAAGATTCCATCCAATCATCGACAACATCAAAAATCCAATCTTCTACAGCCGAAAGCACGATTTTATTCT